>NZ_JAYGIG010000135.1:0-39270 GCF_034932105.1 Leptothoe sp. PORK10 BA2
TTTAATTAAGGATCTTAGCGATTTAGGTCTTCTGCAAGAAATTACTGGACAAAAACGCAATCGAGCATTTTCTTATGCACCGTATTTGGCTGTCTTCCAGGATTCATAGCAGCAACTGCAACCTAACGACTCAAATCAGCGGCGGCAATTACTCTAGAACTCAGCAGCAGTACCTCTCAATCGTCCGCTGCATTTGAATTGTTAGCTTGTAGCGAGCGCCCCATACATCTTCAAGACTGTTTGCTCTGCTTAACATCTATAAGCCTACACATCTCACTGGTAACAATCTAGGACTGGAATAGGACGATCGCCCCTAACTTTTTCACCTCCATGTGAATCTTTCCGCACCCTCCTCCTCTTCGACTAACTCTGGATAACGCTTCTCTGCTGCGGTCGTTAATGCCTCAGCCCGCACGAAAACCCGACAATCATCGCTGGCACATTGCTCAACAATATGATTAACCTGCTGCCAGTTACCTAAACTGACCCATACTGATACAATTTTCATCAATGCTGTTGCTTTTTCATTACCTGCTTCGCCGTTGAAGTCTTGAATTGTTTCAGTCTCCTCAAGTGCGCGATACAGGATGTCTCTAGCCTGTTGGGGTTGCTTTTGCTGAAGATATTCCTCCGCAAGCAGGCACCATATTTGGGTAATTTCTACTAATTTCTCTGATCTAACATTAGCGTTCTGAATCTCTTCAATTTGATCGATGGCTTGCTGTAGCACTTCTCTAGCCTCATCTAGGCTCCTGAGTTGAATGTGACTTTTTGCAATCGTACTGAATACATCAGCTTTTGAGTAATAAGTGTAAGATTCAAAGTCGTCTTGTATCGTTTCAGCAATAGTTTTCACTTCTTTCAAGCCGATACTGGCAATACTAAGATCACTAAATTTTCCATAACTAGTAGCGATCTCAATTAGAGCTTCTAATTTGCTATAATTGGTTTGCTCAGTTCTGACAGATGCTAACTCCTGCTGTAAAAGTATATCGGCGGCTTTGGTATCATTCAACTTTCTATAACTGTCAGCAATCCTTATATTTAAGTTTGGGTTTAACCTAACAAGAGCTACGCCGGAAAGATTACGAGTGCGAGTATCAGTTGGGTTGTTAATCGCTGCATGTGCTTGCCCTAGAATCATTAGTGCAGTCTTGGAGTCATTCAATTTGTTGTAGCTGTCAGCAATTTCAACTAAAATATCGAACTTGATTTCGTTTGATAATGTTTCAGCAATAACTCGTATCTTTTCCAGAATCGGGTTAGCAACTTGAAGGTTTTTTAACTGACTACAAGCGATCGCAATTTCACGCAAGGTGTCGGCTTGATTAAGGGTCGCTTGAACTTTGGTTGTAAGTTCAAGTGCTTGCGTCAATAGATCACTAGCAGTTTTGAGATCATTACGATTTAAATAGCCAAGGGCAATTTCAGTCAAAGCATAAGCTTTCTGCTGACTAACGAGAGTGTCGGAGTTTCTAACATCCAATGTCTCAGCAACTGCTAGAGCTTTTTCTAGTAGAACGTTCGCAGTTTCAAGATCATTCAATTTGTCATAGCTGGTAACAAGCTCATTTAGAACTTGCTGTATGTCAAAGTCTTGATTGTTACGTGTTTTGACTAAAACTTGTACTTCTTCCAATAAAGTAATTACGGTTTCACGGTCACTTAAGATGCCATAGTTGGCGGCCATTGCACTCAATGCTTGGGCTTTGGAAGAGGTGTCTAGAATGGTGTTAGCACTAGCCTGAGCTTGTTTCAAAAAGGCTTCAGCGCGAGGAATATCCTTGAGTATGATAGCTATACTTGCTAGGTCATTCAAAGCTTTAGCAGTGTTATATGGATCTTGCTCCATAGAGTTAGCTATAGCTAGTGCTTGATCCCATTTAGTATTTTTAGCCAAGGCAAGAACAGCATCACGGCGAGTCCAATGACGAACATTATGGCTGATTTCTGTTAGTCTCCACGTTGCGTAGCGGTATTGGACGGGTGGAGATAACCAAGCAAGCCAGCCAGCTAATGCGAGAAGCAGGACGAGAGCCAACGACCAGAGGAGAATTTGCACTCGTTTCCAGCTTTTTTGGAGTAACTGTTCCTTCGCCCGACGATTACTATCCCTATCAAGTTGTAGTTGCGTCTTGTAGGTGCGGATCAGTCTTAGTTCATGCCAATTCAACAAGTAACGGGAATGACGTTGATTACCCATCCATTCTTGAGTGCGGCGTTCCAGCAGTTGCTTGGCTTTCTCAACTTCTCTCAGTTCGTTGCCAGTCAGGCGTAACAGTGCAGGGATAATGCGTTCGTGTACCAGTTCGTACCCTAGTTGTTGTTGGCGTTCTACAGGGGTAATCAGCCGCACATCACTAGATGCTAACCAGTTCACAGCCGTAATGACTTCACGGGGGGTAGCGATACCAACCAGTTTTTTTTGCAACTCTTCTAGGGTGAGGAGGTTGGCGCGGAGGTTGCGATTGTAATCAGTGAGAGCCAGCAATACCTGTAGCACTGTTTGGTACAGGCTGGTATGTCCCTGTATTTTTAGACTGGCTAAAGCGTTTTCCAGATAGCGATTGAGTAAGCCCTCTATCCCGCCCAACTTTTGAAATGCCTCGCGGGTAAATTGTCGTTGCTCTGCTTTGCGTTGCTTGCGAACGATTTCAGCAAGAATCTGGACATCTACCGGAGAAACTTTGCCGTCTACTCCAGTCAGATCGGTTTGGATTACGTCTTTAACAAAGCGCGAGTCGAAGCCTAGTTGTTCGGAGTCTGCAAGTACTCGCAACACAGCGGTTGCCTCTTCTGGTTCAAACTTTTCCAGTTGAAAGATTTCATAGGGGCTGATGCGATAACCCAATGCCTGCTGTAACTGGTTTAGTTCATACTGCAAATCCGCTCGGATGCTCACCAAAATCTTGACAGGCAGTGGAGTAGGGCTGTTATACCACTGGGTCAATGCCTGGATAAAGGGTGCTCTATCGTCCTTCCTCGGATGATGAACAAAAAACTGCTCAAACTGGTCAAATAATAGGACGAAGGGCTTGCCTGCGACTTCTGCGGCGATTGCCAGCAAGCTCAAAAACTCTACCTGCTCCACCCGTTCGCCAGGGATAGCGAGTTGAGCTATCAGTGCTGCACAGATTGTCGGAATGGGCGGGCGATCGCTAAATTTGACATACACTGCCCGTAAGGGGGCATCTGGCTGACTCAAGCAAGGAACAATGCCTGCCTGCAAAAATGAAGTCTTGCCACTACCTGACTCCCCCACCAAAATGCCAAAGCGAAACTCTGGGCGGGCGATCGACTCCAAACAATCTTGAATACTCTGATTCCGCTGAAGTTTGGCAAATATCTCTGCATCCTCAACACTGAAAGAGCGTAGCCCCTTAATTGCCTTGCGGGTTCCCGGTTCTTCTGCTCCCAGCTTTAAAGGACGAGGGGCTGCTTTAATGGCGATCCCAACGGCAGTCAGGACACTTGCAGCCACGACAAGCCAGAAAACGCGAGCATACCAGCTCGGTACTTCGACTTTGAGAAACGCCAGAACCAGTCCAGATTCGGGTCTAAAGAAAACCCAGCCAATCACCACTGACACAACAAGAAGAGCAACCCAATTTTTAGTCTGTATCAGCTCTGCTAACCACTGAATGAAATTGGTTAGCTTTTCTGTGATCTCTTTAATCGGCTCAGGTGAAGGAATGCCAGGATCAGTCATAGAGGAGCGATCTCAAATCTATAATTTTCTTCATTAAATCGACGAATTCTGGGATCGCCCCATCAATTATCTGCTGAGTGCTTACAGTGAAATTATCGATCTCGGATACTGCCCTCTCCAGCAACTCAACAAGCTAACGACCAAGATAAGCGGCGGCAGGCAACTGTAGCAACTCCGACAAGTTCTCTCAACTGTCCGCTTCATCGACTTGTTATGCGGCGATGTTACGACAGCTAGACATTCAGGAAAGTCCAAGTTTCTTCTTAATAAGTTCTGCTGCTGCGGTTTTCTGCATTTCCTGCCAGTTAGAGAACTGAGTTGTCTGGCTAACAAACTGATCCCATTCAGTTTCAGGAATGGCAAGAAAGTCCTCAGCAGACTCAACAGAAAAACCACTTGCTTCCAGCATTAATTCAAGGCTTTGAAATTGCGTATAGCTCTGCATAAAATCCTGAGTGAATAACTCAGAAAATGAAACTTGCTGAGAATTACTTAACTCCTCAAGGCGATTTAAGAACTGTTTTCCTTCGGGTGTCCACGAGAATTGAGCAGACATAATTTCTCCCCTATGCTTAAGATCTAGCTTTCGTTACTTGAGATGTGGAATCCAAAACGTCTTGGTTCCCTGTTTTCCTCTGGTGTAACTTTGACTGGCACAAATAAAATACTGGTCTGTATTACGTGCTGTACAAGCCGAGCTTTCTGACCGTTTTCAGTAGTTCCTGACAAAACAATGTAATAAGGATCTCGATACTTGATTGATTCGATATGCAAACAAATACCGCCCGCAAATGAAGCAAGGTAAGCACCTATTTCTTCATCTGGTTTTAGTCCAGTCTCAAATTCTTGAATCTCCTCAAGAAGACGCTTAAACATCACATTGGCATAGCCAAACTTCTCCTCCATGCCTTCTTGCATACTTTCTGCAATGTGATCAAAATTCACTTTAGGCTGATAGTTGTTGAGTCTGGAGAATTCATGCATTGTAGTTAGAACAAATGTTTGCGTTTAAGGTAACACAGTTGGGAAAGCTTTAGCTGCATCAGGGCTAAACAATTAAAGTGTGGATTACCGAATAACAAAGTACGGGGTTTCTGCTCCAATTTCGGCTTCACACATGACTTTCTGATCAACTGCAATACTCGTTGTTTATTTGCAGGAACCGTCCCACCAATGAGCTTAAGCCGCATAACGTTCCGGCTGAGCGGCTGTCGAGGACTTAGCAGCCCGCCCCAGTTTTTACCAGTCCGCTCCAGCCGGGTTGTTAGCTCTTGCGCCACAGAGGATTACGGCTAATCTACTGCTTTACTCCGATTCTATAGGAGCTTACGAAAGATCATGCTGCACATCCAGTAACAGTTGATAAAAAATTAGCAATGAATTGTAGTCTTTTCTAAAAAATATTTGCTTGTCCAGTCTGAAATACATGGAAGAAATGGCTACGATAGGGCTACTGGATATTAATTGGTGCTTTGTTCTTATACTTTGTACTGTTTTATACAATTGTAAAATTTTTGGCTACATCTCTAAAACTATAGGCATTAGGATTACTACGATGACTGTCATCAAGAAAATTCTGATTTTAGCTGCAAATCCTAAGGGAACCACACCTCTACGACTAGGTGAGGAGGTAAGAGAGATTGATGAGGGACTGAGGCGGGCAAAAAAACGGGATCAATTCAGTATTCAGCAACGATGGGAGGTTCGCTCACGAGATATATATCGTGCAATGTTGGACGTAAACCCAACATTCTTACACTTTTGTGGTCATGGCTCAGGGGATCAAGGGTTGGCATTTGAGAATGAGTCGGGACAAATTCAGTTAGAAACCGCAGAATCGTTGGCTGCATTATTTGACGTATTTTCGGAGCGTGGCATAGAGTGCGTAGTCCTGAATGCTTGCTATTCAGAAGTGCAAGCTAAAGCTATCAGTCAGTACATCAGCTATGTAGTTGGCATGAATAATGCAATTAGTGATAGATCTTCCATTGCTTTTGCTGTCGCTTTTTACGATGCATTAGGGGCGGGAGAACCTGTAGAGTTCGCATATAAATTAGCATGTAGTCAACTAATCCGCATGGATGAATCAGATATTCCCATTCTTTTGAAGAAAAGCTCAAGCCGTGCCACACTACGTTCCCTTCCAAGACAAAATCTACCACCTCAAACAAATGAGTTTGTTGGTCGTGAATCTGAACTAAAGCGCTTAATGGAAATCCTATCAGAATCACACGCAGCACATATAGTCACTATTGATGGCATTGGTGGTGTTGGCAAGACGGCTTTGGTCATTGAAGCTGCATATCGTTGTCTCGAAGCCAGTCATGATGAAAGTATATTAAACATTCCAATATTCAAAGCAGTTATCTTTACTTCAGCAAAAGAGAGTTATCTATTGCCAACTGGAATCACGCCTAGAATTGGTACTGAACGGACACTAAGAGACATTTATAGAGCGATTTCAATTACCTTAGATGACCCGACAATTACTCAAGCAACTCCAGAAGATCAGTTAGAACGTGTGCAAAGATGCCTCTCTAAACAGCATGTTTTACTGATAGTAGATAATTTGGAAACAATAGAAAATAAAGATAGTATTATAGGTTTCTTATACGATTTACCTCGCACAGTGAAATCAGTTATTACTACTCGCGAACAAACTGTTATTCACGCGCCAATTCGTTTAGATTGCTTACTAAAAATAGACTCTTTGAAACTAATTCAACAGCAGTTGACTGAAAAATCAGTTGTTTTGACTGAGGCAGAACAAGAACAACTATATACATTGACATCGGGGATTCCTGCTGTAATTTTGTATGCGATTGGGAGGTTGGCGTGCAGTGATTCTTTAGAAACAGTATTGGAAGACTTATCTTCTGCAACCGGTGAGGTGGCGCGGTTCTGCTTTGAAAAGTCTTTTGAGGAGCTTGATGGTCAACTTGCTCAGAAATTGTTAATGGCTTTATCTATCTTTCACACTTCTCCGATCCGAGACGCCTTGGTTGAGGTGGCTGGGCTAAAGACCGAACCCATGATGTTGCTTAACAAAGCATTAGAACGTCTTCAACAACTTTCTCTAGTTCAACATCAAGCAGGTAGATATGGGATGCTTCCTCTTACTAGAGACTACGTTTTAGCCAAGCTCTCAAGCTATCCTGCATTAGAAAAAGAGATGCGGCAACGTTGGGTGAGTTGGTACATCAACTACGCTGAAGAATATGGAAGAGATGCTTGGGAAGAATGGCAAGTCAAGTATGATTATTTAGAAGTTGAATGGCAAAATATTCAAGCCGTACTTGATTGGTGTGCCGTTCAAAACCGCTACACTGATATTAAAGAATTATGGCAAAGAGTCAATCGCTATGCAAACATCTACGTGTGCTGGGATGATCGCGTACTCTGGCATGATTGGTTAGCTCATGCCGCAGAACGACGTGGAGATTGGGCAACATTCGTATATGCTTTGTCTAGACAGGGCTGGACTCTTACCCTTGCAGGTCGTGAGAAGAACCTAGAGGAAGCAAATAAAATTCTGATTCAAGCATGGGAGCTTCGTCATCATGCTGATCTTGGGATTCAAGATTACTTAGCCAAAAGCCTTGCTGCACTATGTATCCGCCAAGGTCGCTATACAGAAGCACATCATTGGCTAGATATGAAAGAGGCTCTTGTAAACCAAGCTAATTTCGAGGATAAAGACCGCATACGTTACTCCACAACTGTACCCTATTATCGAGCCGAGATTTATTACTTGGAAGGAAACTACGAAGCAGCTAAAGAACTGTATCAACAGGTTCGACAGCAAGCTCGTGACTCAGACTACCAACGAAGATTTAACTATGCACAAAATCGATTAGCAGAAATTGCTATAAAGCAAGATGACTTAGAAGAAGCTGAAAAACTTTTACAGCCTAGCTTAGACATTGCAAATCGCAATAAAGATCAGCGACTCGTAACCAGCTACCAAAGGTCATATGCCTATCTTGAAAAAAAACGTGGAAATCTAGGGAAAGCCAGAGAGTGGGCAACGGAAGCGCTAAACGGTTTCAATCGCTTTGGAATGACGAGAGAAGAAGAAGAAATGCGTTCACTCCTCTCAGATCTCAACAGAGCTTCCTCATAAATAGTTCAGTGTGATGAAACTGAATACTGAAAGATGAGTTATCGGTTATGCCTCAACCGATAACTTAGAGAGCTAACTTCTTTTTAGACGGATTTTTTCCGCATATCTACCTGTATCTGGGTGGATATGCGGAAAGTTTCCTGAGATCTTCCCAAATCAGGTGGATCTGAGGAAACTTTCCGCATAGTAAGCTGCTCAAGGGGGATCTGAAGAAACTTTCCGCATATCTTCAGATGTGTACGGATGTCGTTATGAGTATCATCAGGCACATGTATTGTGCTTGGATGGTGATGGAACCACGCCCCAAAAAGCTTTTAGACCATCTGCGAGAGGTCATTCGGCCCAAGCATTATGCTTACCGAACGGAAGAAACCTACGTGCAATGACCTATCCAATGTTTGCCCACTCTGGAGAACTTCACGGGGAGCCGACTCCAGAGACCACTGCCCCTGACGATAATATTGCGGCAGATGATACCGACCTAGCAGCACAAGATCTGAATACTGAGGCTTCAACCTTGGCGGAGTCAGCATCTGTGGTCAGCGAACCAATGATGGCGACAATAGGACCAACGGTTGGATTGGGTGAAGCCCTATTGGGCTTGATTATCGTTCTCCCCTGACTGTTAATGGTATTAAGGAAGCAACTCCATCCTCAACCGCGTCCATGAATACTGACAAAATTCAACAGCTCCATCGCTTCTTAGTGCCGTTTATGGTGCTGCCACTGCTACTTACCCTCACCACAGGCACTGCGTTTCAGTTTGCCGTAGCGGCTAATCATGCCCAAGACTTTTACTGGCTGCTGGAACTCCATCGCGGTAAGTTTGGCTCAGTCAACCTGGAGTTTGTTTATCCCATTCTTAATGCCTTAGGCCTATTGACGCTACTAATCACGGGGTTGATCATGTGGCTAGTGCAGCCGCGTTACAACTAACCAGCGGTGGGATAGGCCTCTACCTGGAGCGCTTTGAAGACATCTAAAAAGGCATAGACCGCTGGGGATAGCAACGCGTCCTTAGGCCATGACACTCCTAGGGTACGAAATATCTGAAAGGGCAGCTGCACCATCCGGACATCCTTTGGAATGGGCTGGGCCGAAAGACGGTGCATGAGACCAATGCCTAACCCTTGGTTAACCATGCCGACAATGGTTGTATCAGTGCGGATGCGATAGGCCAAGTCAATGGGGGGCACCGCCCGTTGTAGGGCCCGCATCAGCTGATGGGTACAGCTACTGTGGACCGAGGCAATTAAGGGATAGTCGTATAGGTGCTCCCAGGTCAGGTGAGACGTATGGACTGGACAGTTTGGAGGCAATAGTCCGATGCAGGGATCATGAAGAATGGTCAGGCTGTCAAAGCTTTCGTCTGGCATTAGTTCGGTTGCACAGATATCGATCTTGCCTTCCATTAGAGCCTGCTGAAAGTCTCGCAGCTCATCCATTTCGGTAATGGTGACCTGGATGTTGGGATAGAGGGTGTGGAGTTTTGCGATCGCACCCGGCAATACATTACTGGCCAGGCTACGAAACGCCCCCACCCGCACCTGTCCCCCTTCCACTCCTCGCGCCTGAGATGCCAGCTGACCAATATCATCCAACTGCTGTAGCATCTGCTGAGCCTTGGCACAGATGGCTTCCCCTGCAGGTGTCAAAGTAGCTCCATGGCGACCTCGACTGATGAGAACCACACCCAACTCAGATTCCAGGGCGGCAATGCTGTGGCTAATGGTGGACTGACTAAGATTTAGCTCCAGGGCCGCTTCACTAAAGTTTTGGGTCGTGGAAATCACAACCAACGTCCGCAACTGAGATAACTTGACTTTCCCCAGATTCATAGTGATTCGCCTGTCCTGAATGGCTGCCCTATTTTGTGCACCATGGGCGCACTGCCAGGCTAGCGCACCTATCCCAACCAGGAGCATCGATTTTTTGCATACATGCCATCGGAAATCTGAGTCGATGCACCCTCAGCACGATGAAAGCAAGCCCCAGTGAACCTATTCCCCAGGATTAATACCCTATTCAATTTGAAAAATACTTTAGATTAGCCAGTCAAAGACCCAGGCCAATAAAACAAGCAGTCCAGTCCCAATTGCCACTGTTTCCGTTAGCCAGATCAATCGACTTTTCAGGTTAATCATGCAAAAAATTGCCTTTCCGATACATCATCTACAGATAGTCTTCAGACCCAAAACAGTCCCCCTGGGGGAACGTAAGTATCTGTAGGTAGGCTCATGAGGTATGCCCATGGGCTTGTATACACCTGTAGCTGGTTAGATGGCCTGGAAACCCTAGTCCAAAAATTAGACAGAGGGCCACAAGTTAGTACATCCAGCAGGCTAACACAATCGACGATGGATGTGCCAAGCCAGATGGTCAGCCAAGAGTCAGTAACGCTGATGATTAAAATCAGCAATGCTAATGTCCTAGGCACATGAACCACTGAAATGAATTATAAGCAGGTTCCATCGTCCAGATCGGCCTGGGAGAATTCTTCAGAATTGCTTTACATCCGTGGGCCTGGTCGTTGGGCCATCGGCAATCGCCCAAAATACGACCAAAACTATGAGCAGGGGGGGACGTGGCAGCCCTGTTATCCCTATGGCTCATTCCCTAGCCAACGATATTGATAGGGCTCGGCGCGAGCGCCCCACACCTGGATGCCATTTTCATCAAACCCGCGATCCCAGCTATCCATACCGTCTTGATGTAAAACAATGGTGTTGGTCAACCGCACGGCTCCCCGTAGATCTACCGGACAGCCTTCCTCGGGTGTGCTGCCCACATAGCCCAAGACAGAAGGTCGGAGGCTAACGGTGCAAACTAAGTTCCCCAGTTCGATGGCCTCAACTGTGGCTACAAATGTGGGCTCAGATTGTGTGGGCTCAGATTGTGTGGGCTCAGATTGTGTAGGCCCAGATTGCTCACAGAGGCCAGCCCATTCTTCGGGCCTGGGGGGCTTAAAGGTGCGGGACTCGATCCGAGTAGCATCGGCACTGAGGACAATGTGCAGAAATCTTTGCCGATAGGGGCTGTTTAAACTCTCCGATAGGGCCTGTTCTTGGTAAAGATAGACGCCCTCTGAGGCCGCTGGTCCGGTGATTTGAATGGGGCAGGTAGTCAGTTGCACTCCCACATAGCGAGGATTTCGCTCGGCTTGGGCGGTGGTGTCCATGGTGCGGGTCAAGTGGCCAACAACAGCATCTACATGTTGCTGGGATAGAGGCTGGGGAGCAGACTGCGCATTGCTCACCTGACTACCACTCAACCATAGGCCTAGCAGGAGGATGGGCCAATGCTCTAGGCGGTTCATGACCATGGGATTCACCAGATTAACGATGGGTGGGCAACGGGAGCAAAGTTTAGGTGCGCAAGCACTTGTCCCAGGGGGGAGAAAGGGATCGGGGGTTTACGAGCCAACGCTTAAGCCGCTTCGATGGCCAACTCCATCAGATTAATGTCGGTATGTCCCGGTCGGCTCCCTAGATCTTGCCAGCCGTGGCGCTGATAAAAAGCGATGGCGGTTTTATTGGTTGGACTGACGGATAGCTGGGCCCGGATCACCCCCACTGCTTGGAAGAGCTGCATGACATAGGTATGGAGCTGATCGCTGATCCCCTGGCCCCGTCGACTGGGGATCAAATAAAACAGATAGACGTATCCTAGTTTTTCTTGCCCCCGTAGCTCCGTTTCGATTTGACCAATAATTTCTTGCCCATCGAATACATGGACACAGCTTTCTGGACAGGCGGTGATCCTTGTTTTAAGCCACTTTAGATAGTCTTGGCCATGTTCTCCGCTCTCTAGGGCAAACCGTTTGGCACCATCGTCAAAACTGCAGGCAAACGCGTCACGCCGAAAGTGGACACACAGTTCGGCGTGGGTTTCAAGGTCAATGGGGCGGAAGACAAGATTCATCTAATCATGGCTGCTCTAGGGATAAGAACAAAAGAGGTGCTTCCAGCAACCTGAATGCTGCCAGTATTTCCCTAACTGATCCCCTAACTGATTGAGGTTGTAGGGGAGCTGAATGCCTCTATTCTAGGACTCTAAACGGATGCCGGTGGCCGTACAGCGGGTTGACCATAGCTTTAAATCTGCCGTAGGCAAGCCCGTCCGTACTTTGGTCATAATATCATCAGCGGCTTGCTGGGTTGCGGCGAGGGTAAAGACCGTGGGGCCAGAGCCGGACATCATGGTGCCGAGCCCACCGTAGCTAGCCATGCTATGGCGCAACTGCATAACTTTTTCGTGGGCGGGTAACACCACGCGCTCTAGATCATTGTAGAGGTGGGAACCAATGGCCACATTGTCTTTGTGGTGAATGGCGGTGACCATGGGACCCGCATGGACGCGCTTTTGACGTTCTTCCAGGGTGGCGCTATTGGAAATATCAGTATAGCGGTGGTTAAATTCGGCCCGATAGGTTTTGTAGGCCCAGGGGGTGGAGACGGAAATACTTTCGTATTTGGCTAGGACCACGTATAGGTCTGTCAGGCTGGGAATGGGATCTAATACTTCGCCCCGCCCTGTGGCAATGGCGGTGCCGCCACGAATGCAAAAGGGAATGTCTGAGCCTAGCTGGGCGGAGAGTTCTTCTAGCTCAATTTGGGTGAGGCCGAGCTGCCATAGCAAGTTGAGGCCGATGAGGGTGGCGGCGGCGTTGCCGGAACCACCAGCCAGTCCAGCACCGACGGGAATATTTTTTTCGATGGTGATTTCTACACCGCGATTGGCGAGTTCTGGAAACTTGTTGGTGAGGAGGTCAACAGCTTTGAGGGCTAAGTTCGAACTATCGGTGGGCACCTGGGGATGGTCGCAATTGAGGCGACGGACTGGCATGGAGGTTTTGGTGAGGGTGATGCGATCGCACAGATCCACACTCTGCATCACCATGGCCATTTCATGAAATCCATCGGGCCGAGAGCCAATAATTTCTAGGTAAAGGTTAATTTTGGCCGCCGATAGCAGCGTGTAACTTGTCATAGGTCCCGGCACACTCAATCCAATATTTACCCGGCCAATCATTTGACCCAGCGCTATTTACTATCCCATTACCTGTCACCCCTGAAACATAATCAGCGATCCAGAATTCATTCCATAGAAACCAGTGACAGGGGGATCAGCCCCCAGCTTCTTATTCCATGTCCGGAGACGTCATGTCGGGAGAGGCCGTTTCGGGGGAGGCGGTCGGTGCCAACTCCGCCACATAATTGCTCAAGGCAATCCAGTTTTCCACACTGAGCTGCTCTGGGCGGGCCTGGGGGTTAAGGGCCATGGATTCCAGGGCCGCTGTCACCTGATCCCGTTCCAGCAAGCTTTTTAAATTATTGCGCAGCATCTTTCGCTTTTGGGAAAACCCTTGTTTGACCAAGGTTTCCAGCAGTTTAGGCTGGGTTGCTGATTGGGGGAAGGGGCGAGGTCGCAGCCGCACCACCGCCGACTCGACCTTGGGGGCAGGCTTAAATGCCGAAGCGGGCACGGGACAAATTAGCTCGCACTCGGCCAAATACTGCACCTGCACGGACAAACCATTAAAGGCTTTGGTGCCGGGGTCGGCACAGAGCCGATCCGCTATTTCCCGTTGCACCATCAGCACAATGGACTCATAGGGTTGGGGATTGGGCTGGCGAATTCGACCCAGTAGCTTTTCCAAAATTGGCCCCGTAATGTAGTAGGGAATGTTGGCCACTACCTTATTGAGGGGTTGAAAATGGGGATAGTCCCCCAGGACCTCGGTCAGATTCACCTCTAAGAAGTCCCCTTCAATGAGATGTAAGCGTTCCGATGCTTGGAACTGTTGGCGCAGCTGCTGCACCAGATCCCGGTCTACTTCGACGGCGACAACAGCCTGGGTAAACGGCACAATGCCCTTAGTCAGCACCCCTTGGCCTGGACCAATTTCTAACACCCGGTCAGTCATGGAAAGCTCCGCAGCCGCCAAAATCTGGTTCAAAATTTGCGGATCGCGCAGCCAGTGCTGACCAAACCGTTTGCGAGGTCGAGGCATAAAAATGGAAGTATTGAATCGATTGGTATTCTACCCTTTCCCCCAGTCAGTCCAGAGGAACTGCCAGCGGGTGGGGGACATGAACCCGCAATCAAACCGCTACACTAAACCTTATAAAAATACGGATTGGGGCAGGGGCGATGGCTGAACAGCTAAGTGAATCGACAAGTGACGATACCGCCAAGGCGATCCAGAAAAAACAGGTGACTCCCCTCAGCTGCTTTAGCGGAGCCTTCTTGGCAGGCACCCTGGGCATCCTGTGCTATCGCATGATGGTTGCTATTGCCACCACCTTTGCGGCCAAGCCCGTGGTGTCGGATAAAGCCATTGTGTTGAATATTTCAGTGGCAGTGCGCACCCTGGTTGTGGGCATCGTGGCCCTGGGGGCTGGTGTCTTTGGCATCGCCGCTGTGGGCCTATTTTTATTGGGTATTCAGCTAATTGTGAAGAAGTTCACCAACCGCGACGCGGCAGCCTAAGGTCTCTGGTCCAATGCCTTGGGCCTAAAGTCCTTGGCCTAAAGTCCCTGGCCTAAAGTCTCCAGGTTAACTGTCTGCCCAGAGCAAACCAAAGCAGCCGGCCTGGGTGCACCGATCCTTGGAGGACCGCTGCCCGTAAGTATTTATTGAGAAACAATCGTCCTAAGCCTTTGACTCGCCCATAAGCTCGTTCTTTGAACACCGCTTGATAGGACGGTTTAAACGCAAGGGGGCCATGGAGGACATCGGCCCGGTGGGTGGTGCTAAGGTTGTTTTGCCGATGTTCTGGATTGGGAATACCGCCGTGTTCACCGTAGTTGCGCCAGGGGACATAGTTGTGAAAGTTGCGATCGCGCAGATAATACTCAATACCTGAATCCCATGGAGTATAGGTTTCTGGCCCCGGATCGGCTTTGACACCCTCAGCCAGTTCGATCAGCTGCCAGGCGCTCTGCTTGGTGACCACGTAGGCCACCATGGATGTCGAATACCCTTCGGCGTAGCCCTGGTCTGTGATGTGGTAAATCTGCGCAGCGCAGGTATAGAGCCAAGCAATCCCCAGCTGCTGATCCAGCGGATCGTAGGGTGGGGGCAGCTGGGCAAAGTTGGAGACGGGCACAAAGTCCGCTTCGACAATCAGCGTGGGCTGCTCCGACAACAGCGCCCGCTCCCAAGCCTGGCGATGATTCAGTAAACACAGATAGCTAGGGGAATAGGTTTTGTATTCTGGTCGATGGACCTGACGCAGAACTTCGACGTCGCAACCAACCTGTTTGAAGAAGGACGCCAGCTGAGTAGTGTCCTCTTTATAGGCCAAGATAAATAGTTGGCCTATGCCGTCCACCAAGGATTTTGTCATGAGCCTGATTGCTATCTAGATCTGTGCTTACAGACGGTACCTGATCTGTAGCGTATGATGTCCTGTGACCGCCCCTACGGTAGCTCCACCGATGTAGGCTTAGCAATGTGGGGCAGTCCCCAGCCCAATTTTTCCCGCAACACCTTAAAAAACTCTGGGTCCTTGAGGCGAATAAACTTGGCCGGAAACTTCGCTTCCCGTAAACACACCCGATCCCCAGGGGCGACGTAGCAACCCGCATTGCCATCCACCACCATCACCAGCGGGTCCGGGTTGGCCGATGAAACACTGACCGGCTCCGCACTGGGAAACACCAGCCCCCTGGCGGCTAAGGAATGGGGGCAAATGGGAATCAGCTGTAATACCTTTACCCCTGGGGTAATCACCGGCCCCCCCGCCGAAAGAGAATAGGCCGTCGAGCCCGTGGGGGTGGACAGGATAATGCCGTCCGCCGCAATGTCCACCGGAGAATGGCGACCAATCGTCACCTCAAAATGGCACATGCTGGTGAGGGGCTCCCGGTGCAGCACCATCTCATTTAGGCACAGGGCCTCCCACATGGTCTGGCCGCTGCGCACTAGGCTTACGGCGACCATCGTCCGCTCTTCAATTTGATAGTTTCCGGCCAGGACCTGCTCTAGGGCATAGGGAAGCTGATTGAGATAAGCCTCTGTCAAAAAGCCCATGTGTCCCGTATTCACCGCCAACAGGGGAATACCCTGAGGAGCCACCTGGCGAAAGGCCGATAGCACCGTGCCATCACCCCCCAGCACAATGGCAAAATCCATGGCACCATCAAAGGCCTCCGGGACCAAGGCTTCAATGGGGGTTAATGTGGGCGGTTTCTCCGCACTGGCATAGCCCAGCAGCCCCCCTAAGCCCGTTGCCGTCTCTACCTGGCAACCGTATGTCTCAAGCTTAATGATGAGTTCCTGGCTGACTTGACAAGCGACCGGTTTGACATCGTTGTATATGATGCCAACCTTTTTGCCAGTCTTTTCAGGAGGGCTATGTTGGGGGGGAACGTTTTTAGAAACCGGGGGCACGTTCAGCATCCGACCTATATTAATATCCTTTAGGCTACCGTCTTTAGCTCTTTCTTGAACAGTGCGCTGATCTGAGTTCCCCCTAATTTTTCTGAGGTATAGGGTAGCTCTCGGGCGAAGAGCTGGCTATCTTACTCTAAAGGCATTTTTTTCCTGATTAAACCTGTGACTGCTCAACGTTTACCCGAAACCACTGCCCACGTGCGCATCACGTACCATTCCTGGCAACAGGGCAAACTCGAAGGCGAAGTCAATGCCAATGAGTTTGTGTGGGAGTTTCAGTGGAAGTTTCGGGGGGGACTCCTGACGGTAGAGCCATCCCTTGGACGGGCCTTAATTCAAGAACCCCTGGGCCGTTTTCTAGAACGGTTTGACTATCAGCTAGAACCCGGAGGAGATTATTCCTTTACTATCCGCGCCGACCTATAAGGTGGGCCCGGCCCGCTATCCGTAGACCTTCAGGTTGAGCAGGGCCCACCATTCGTCACTTGTCGGTAGAGTAGTTTAAGGGTCTAAACCACATCCAACGTAAAACCCATCCTTTCCCTAGGCCAAACCGCTGGTTCTAGGCTCGCCCCAGGTTTAGTCTCCGGTCAGTGTCCCTGTCTCACCCCACCTCTCCCATGGAAACGTTATCCCCAGCTCCATCGGCGACGACGACATTATCTCCGGACTATCGTTTGTCACTGTCGGTGCTCGTTGTCGGCCTCTGCTTGGTAGCGGCTCAATCCTTTTTCATCCAGCGCCCCTGTCCCTATGTGCCCTTCATGGGACTCTGTCTCGGGTCTATATCCCTTTGGGGTGGATTGCTCATTACCCTGCTGGGTTTATTTTTAGGGGTGCAGACCACACTGATCCGCCTAACCTTTACCGAGACTGAACTGCAAGTATGCCGAGGCACGACCATTCTGCGCCAATTTCCCTATGAAGAGTGGCAGATTTGGACGTTTTTTTGGCAACCGGTCCCCATTTTGTTTTACTTTCGCGAAGTTAAGAGCATCCACTTTCTGCCCATGTTGTTTAGTCCAACGGAGCTACGTCACCAGCTAAACCAGCATTGTGCAACCGTGGGTACCGCAAAATAGTGGAGCCCACAAAATAACAATGGTCACCCCCAGGGAGCCTTAGCCCTAATCCATGCGTGATTCAGTCCAAATTCTAAAATCCTATGGTGCCTGAAGAGTTTTCTGATCCAGCGTCCAAGCCCACTAACGATATTCCGTTACCCCCTTTAAGATCCTCTAGCCAGACGGTGGATGACAATGTGGCTCGCTTGGTCCAGGCGGGTTTACAGGATCTAGAACGCCGCCGCCGGGAACTACAGCAGGAAATTGAACAGCTGGAACGCCGTCGCGATCGCATCCAAGCCGAAATGCGCACCACCTTTGCTGGGACCTCCCAGGATTTGGCGATGCGGCTACAGGGCTTCAAAGACTATCTGGTGGGCAGTTTACAGGACCTGGCCACATCGGCTGAGCAATTAGACCTGGCTCCCCCGGCAGTTCCTCCATCCCCTGAGCCGGGCCGCCCATCTGGGGGTCGTCCTGGCCAGCCTGGGGGGGCGACTTTCCAAGAGGAGCCACCGGGCAATCTATCGACCACAGCGTTTTCTATCCAACGGTTTGAAGAACAGCGAGAGCGGGTGCGCAGCCTGATCGACCAGTACCGTACCCGACCCGATTATTACGGTCCGCCTTGGCAGATGCGTCGCACCTTTGAAACGGTCCATGCCGACCGGGTGTCCAATTGGTTTTTTACCCAAGGGGGCCGTGGCGCGGTCACCAGCTTGGGCAGCCGTTTACAGAATGTGGTGGTGGCCTCGGGGGCCATATCGGCCCTTTATGCCATCTATGGCGACCGCCTGTGCAACATGGTGCTGGCCAATACCCCCGAACGCTTAGGGGAATGGCGGCGCTGGCTCCAGGACTGTTTGGGCATCTCCCGGGCCGACTTTGGCACCAACCGGGGCCTGATGCTGTTTGAGTCGCCGGAGTCCATGGTGCAACGGGCCGAGCGGTTGATGGAGAATGGCTATTTGCCGATGCTGATCATTGACGAATCTGAGAACAATTTGCCCTTAGCCGCATTGCGGTTTCCCCTGTGGTTGGTGTTTGCCCCCGATCTGGCCAATCCGGCCCAGGATGATTATTATTACCAAAGCTGAGGTGCTAAAAGCTGGGTTTTCCAAAGCGACCCATATACCCCTAAACTAAAATCAGCCCTGGTTTTGAAGGATTGATGACCTCATGATTTGGTGGATTTCAGGTGGTTTGCTGATACTGGCTTATTTGCTGGGATCGTTACCCACAGGGTTTGCGATCGCAAAGCTACTCCAAGGGATTGATATTCGCGACCATGGCTCGGGCAACACAGGAGCCACCAATGTATTTCGGGTGGTGGGAAAACAAGCTGGCATTACGGTGCTGGCCATTGACCTACTCAAGGGACTGACCGCCGTTTTAGTGGCGCGGTTGGTCATGAATCAGCTTGACGATGGCGGCCTGGGACTCTCCACCTGGGTCCAAACCTTGGCCGGATTACTAGCCCTTTTGGGCCATAGCCGTTCCATATGGCTCAACTTCACGGGCGGTAAATCAGCCGCCACCGGACTAGGGGTAATCCTAGCCTTAGCTTGGCCCGTGGGGCTGGGCACAGCGGCTGTCTTTGGCTTGGTGTTTGGCCTCTCCCGAACGGTCTCCCTCGGTTCCATTTCTGCTGCCATGGTGGCTCCGGCCCTAATGTTTTTCACCCATCAGCCGTTACCGTATATATTGCTGGTGCTGTTGGGCGGTCTCTACGTCATCATTCGCCACCGCAGCAATATCTCCCGACTGTTGGCGGGGACAGAACCTAAATTGGGCAACAGTTAGGCAAGACAGCTAGTTCAGACATTGAGGCGAGAGGGTTATTCCTGATAGCTGTCCAAAAAAATCCGATGGATTAGACTTCCGGGTTACCCAATTCCCGTGAACGGTTGCTGGCGGCTCTGACGGCCTCAATTAAAGCCGAGCGCAGACCTAGTTCTTCTAAACAGGCAATGCCAGAAATAGTGGTACCCCCAGGACTTGTCACCCGATCCTTCAGCACCGCCGGATGCATCCCTGTCTTTTGCAACAGCTGAGCGGTACCGAGCACCGTCTGTAGGGCGAGCTTATTGGCGGTTGTCCGCGATAAGCCAGCGGCCACACCACCATCGGCCAAGGCTTCGATCACAATGGCTACATAGGCGGGACCAGACCCCGATAGACCCGTCACACCGTCCAGTAGGGGCTCGGCCACTTCTACCACATCCCCAACAGCCCGAAAAATCGCACAGGCCAGCTCCATATGCTCCGCCATGGCCCGATTACCAATGGTCACCGCCGTTATACCGCAGCCAACAGTGGCGGGCGTATTGGGCATGGCCCGAATCACTGGCCACCCAGGAAGGGCATTTTCCAGGCGAGACAAGGTCACACCAGCCAAAATAGAAATCAGTAGGGGAGGATCGCCAATTCTGATATCCTCAAAGTCCTTGATAACCGTGTCAAAGACTTGGGGCTTAGTCGATAAAATGACGGTATCACCATGGATTACCGCCTCGCTATTGCTATGGGTTGTGCGAATACCATACTGCTCGGTCAGCAACTGTCGCCGCTCATGGGATAAATCCGCCACCAGAATAGAGCCTGGCGCATACATTCCCTTAGACAGCAAGCAGGATAATAGGGCTTCCCCCATTACTCCACCACCGATAATGCCGATTTTAGCAGGCAACGACCTAAGGCCTCCCAATGAGCTTATAGCTCCTTAAGAATACCGTGAAATGGGGCCATAACCGTTGCACGATAAGTTGAACGATAAAGTGTAGTCGCAACGGCAGCTAGGGTGACGCTAGAAATTTGAAGGGAACAAGTACTGTCTTACGCTCAACTGTCTTAAGCTCAACACTGACAGACTAATAGCGATCACCCTAGGCTAACTGTGCCGGTGCATCCCTAGGCCATGCGAGCTACTTGCTCAGTTGCCCAAGCGGGAGTGGGTGCAGCGGAAGGCATAGCGGGCTCTTCCATGGGGAAGTTGTCTTCATTATCCATGGGCATGCTGACCTGCACGCAATTGGGAGTGAAGAGGAAGATGCTTTCGCCAATGCGCTCTTGGTGACCATCCATGGCGTAGGTGCCACCAGCAACAAAGTCAACGGCACGCTGGGCTTGGTCTGGGTCCATGATCGTTAGGTTGAGGACCACAGACTTACGTTCCCGGAGGGCTTGGATGACCTGGGGCATTTCCTCAAAGGAGCGGGGCTCCATCACAATTACTTCAGACACGCCATTAATCGCACCGGGCATACCAATCACATTGCTCATGCTGTTAACACTACTCATCGAATTATTCATGGACATCATTCCAGTATCGGTGGTGGACATTCCTCGGTCACGGACACGGCGACGGGGCGCACGGGCTTCAACGGGAGCTTCTGGCGCAATCCCAGTAACAGGACGGGGCTGAGGTTGAGGAATTGGGTTCTCTTGCTCGTAGAGATTCTGATACTCCTCACCATCCATTTCGTCATATTCATACTCATAGTCGGCAGGATCATTTAGGCCGACAAAGTCACGTAATTTAGTAAAAATGGTGCTCACGGTTGAAACTCCGTCATGGCTAGTACTAACTGGGCTGGGAACATTCTCAAGACCTGGCTTAAAAGGAATTGAGAAGGGGGCTGAGAATAAAGGGAACCATTAATGGCTGGAAAGATCAGTATCCCCGATAGGAGATTCTTGATAGTTCTAACCCCATTACCAAAGACCAGGAATAACTTTAGACCTTTTCCGTTCAAATGGTAATGGAATGGCAAACATCATACGTTATGAGTGCGTTTGCAAGTGTAAGCCAACCAAAAGAATTAAACCTTTTAAGTCGACATTTGAAAATACCCTTATGCAACCGTCAGGGTATAACTTTGAGCCACAGTATACACGAATCGATCAAAAATAATCACCAATTTCAAAAATAGGTCTAAATATCTTGATCTTTTTTGACTATAGGACCTATCCGAATGGCCAAAACCCTCAATGACGGGAGCCGAACAGGGTAGTTCCTAATCGAATGATATTGGCTCCTGCTGCGATCGCAAGTGGAAAGTCCTGGGACATTCCCATGGAAAAGTAACGAATTGGTAATGGAGTTTCCTGATGATTTGCCATCGCCTGACCTAACCCATAGGCTCGCTCAAAAAATGATTGGGTTTCAGTCGGCAACAATCCATAGGGAGGAATCGCCATGATCCCCTCCACCTTGAGATGGGATAGCTGGGCCAAGCTGGGCAATGCCGACCAGAGTTCTGCCTCAGTCCAGCCATATTTATTGGGATCAGGCAACAGTTTGACCTGGAGACAACAGGTGGGCGCACGGGACAGGTCAACGGCAGCTTGATCCAGTCGGCAAGCTAGTTTGAGGCTATCTACAGAATGAATCCAGTCAAAGTGTTGGACCGCTTTGCGGGCTTTATTGGTTTGCAGATGACCAATAAAGTGCCAGGTAATATCCGTCAGATCCGCCAGCTCTAACTGTTTCCCAATGGCTTCTTGAATTTTATTTTCGCCAAAGTCCCGTAGTCCTGCTCCATAAGCTGCGCGGATGGCAGCGGCAGGAAATGTTTTGCTCACCGCCACCAGCCGCACATGGGCAGGCAGTTCCAGTGTCTGGACTCGTTCAAGGATGGTTTGACTGGCCTGGGTAGGACTAGCCGGTTGGGTAAGGTTTGGATCCTCTTGGCAGGGCCCTGCCCCATGCCTCTCGGGCAAGTTTGGACCCTCTTGGCAAGGCCCAGTGGCGTTCATCATTGATGTTGAAACGTACGCTTATATACCTTATTTAAACTCTCAAAATCACTTCGATGGCCAGCCTGGCGCAATATTCGGAGCCTTTGCTCAATCATCATGCGAGCTTCTGTTCGACCAATGGGATCGAAGAGTAATCCTGCAGCACGATCAACTTTTGCCAGAAAAAATAGCCTCTGGGCATAGAGAGTGGTAAATAGCTCCTTATCGCCATCCACCAGGCAAATCCGAAACAACAGCCCAAAGTCTGGGTGGTTGAGATAAGTTTCAGCGCTCATTCAAGGGGTGCATGGGATAGATTTAGAACAATAATTTTTGCTATCTAAGGCTTCTAGGAAGCCCTGCTGTCGTAAACGATGGGCGCAGAGCTATAGTATTCGAGTTTGTTAAATGTAGCTCACTATACTATATGTGAACTATAGGTGAGCCGGTTGAGCGGGTGTTGACCAGCAACGTCACCATGGCTGAAGCACAAATATTACCCACCACGATGCCAAAATTAAACCACTTTTGGCTTGCTAGGCTAATGTCTGTGGTATCAAACCCTGATTACTCAAGAGCTCAGGTCATCCTAGGAGATGTTGGTTAAGTTTTAGAGTTCCTCCTGAATATCTTTAAGAATGCCCTGATCGGTACATAGCACGTCAATACACTCAAGTCGTAAAAGGACTTCGATGGTGTTAAGTCAGTGTTAGTCAAATCGAAACCCCAAGGGCCAGCAGCTGAGCCTGGGCCTTTTGCAGCGATTCCAACCATTCCTGATGGGGGTCACTATCGGCCACAATACCTGCCCCCACTTGTCCCCAAACGGTTTGACTGCCTGGATCTGAGGCTTGGTCTGAGGGGGCCAGCAGCAGGGTACGGATCAAAATATTCAGATCGAGGTTGCCCCGGACATCTAAGTAACCACAGGAACCGTAGAACAGACTACGGCGCAGAGGCTCTAGGGTTTCAATAATTTCCATACAGCGAACCTTAGGGCAGCCGGTAATCGTACCACCGGGAAAAGTAGCCCGGATCAGATCGATCGCCGTTTGGTCAGGGCGGAGGGTGCCCATGACATTACTCACCAGGTGCATCACATGACTATAGCGTTCGACCACCATCAGTTCATCCACCTGAATCGAGCCCCAGGTACACACTCGGCCTAGATCATTCCGCTCTAGATCCACCAGCATGATGTGTTCTGCCTGTTCTTTTCGGTTGGATTGGAGGGTTTGGGCCAATTGTCGATCGGCGGCGGGGGTATGGCCCCGGGGTCGAGTGCCGGCAATGGGACGGGTCTGGGCGGTTTGGCCGGACAATTGCACTAGCCGTTCGGGGGAACAACTAATGACATGGCCCCAGGGGGTACACCAGTAGCTGGCAAAGGGGGATGGATTGATCTGGTGCAGCTGGCGGTATAGCTGCCATGGGGATTGGCTGGTCTGGGTTTCAAAGCGGAGGGAAAGATTGACCTGAAAGACATCCCCCGCTCGGATATGGTCTTTGGCTTGCTGCACCGCTGTTTCAAATGCGTTCTGTTCTGAATGGAGGGTGACGACCTGGGAAACGTTGGAGCTGGGAGGCGTCTGGAGCGCAGGGAGATCTCGATCAGGGGTGTTTAGACATTGCACCATGGTGTCCAAATCGTCTAGGGACAATGCCGCTAGCCACAGGTGCTGCTGTTGATGGTCGAGAATGGCGAACTGTTCTGGCTCGTACCAGTAAGCAACGGGGAAAGGAAGGGAGTCGTCCTTAAGATAGGGTAAGGTCTCAATTTCCCAGGCGGTATCAAATCCGAGCCAGCCCAACCAGCCCCCCAAAAAAGGCAAGTCATCGGGGGGAGATGCTGGGGAGGTGGGGGCGACCCAGGGGTTGGAATGTTGGGCCTTTGAGCCTGGAGTTTGTGAGTCTGGATCCTGGATGCCTAGAGCCTGGGCCCTGCTGGTCTGAAGCAGGATGGCTAGGGTGGGCAAGATCTCGCCAATAGCCGGAGTAAATAGCCGGGGCTGATCGGCCATCTGGCGAGGCGCACCGGCACAGAGGGAATAGCGAATCAGCTGGCTGGGAGCCCCATCAACTCGGTCTGGGCTTTCTAATAGGGTGGCAATGGTCGATGCAGAAAATAGCGCTTCAAAGATATCAGCACCACTGCGGTGCTCAAGGTTGAGGCGTTGCCATTGTCGAGGGACCCAACTTTGGGGGGAGATTTGTGGCGATAGCGGTGGTGGGGACGAAAGCACCAAGTCAAAGATTGTCGGAGAAAAAAGGATGGAAACAAGGGTCAAGCAGGGATGCTTGGAGCTGGCTAGGCCGAGTGGAATAATCGGTCGAGCAGAGACGATTAGAGCTGCCTAGACCGGATTGCCATAGGAAATACGGACCCACCAAAAGCAAACCAGGCCAACGAGAAAGAGCCAATCCCACCAGCGTAACGTTAGCTGATGCCACTGCACCTGATGCCGTTCCGGGCTGGTAAAGCCTCGCACCTTCATGGCTCCGGCAATCTGCTGGGCCCGTAACAGGAGGTTGTCCAGCAGGCGCTCCGCCACCATCAGCCAAATTTGGCTGGCATGACGCCAGCCTAGCTTACGCCAGTTAATGGCTCGGGTGCGGATGGAACGAATCAGATTCTGCACCTCTTCTAGAACGAGGGGAATAAATCGGAGGGCTAGGGTAAGGGTGAGGGCAATTTCGGTTACGGGTAGCTTAAACCACTTTAGCGGCGCCATCAGCTCTTCCAGGGCAGCGGTGATTTCTTCGGGGGCGGTGGTTAATAAAAATAGGTTGGTGCTGTAAATCAGGGTAAATAACAGGGTGCCGACCTTGACCGCCAGCTTTAAGGACTTTTGGGTAATCTTCACCCAATGCAGGTCCACTAGAACGTACTGGTAGGCGGTTTCGGGTAGGGTGCCAATGGTTTCTAGCTCGAGATCTGCGATCGCATCCGGTGTGGGCCATCGGGGCTGGGTCACCACCGCAATGCCATCGGGCATCACCATAATCAATAGGGACGCCAGGGTAAATAAGAGCAGCAGTCCCCCCATCTGCTGTCGCCACACCCGCCAGGGAATGCGGGCGGAGAGGGTCAGGAGGGTAAGCACCGCCACCAGGCCAATGCGCCAAGCCATATTGGCCAAAACCGGCGTTAGCAAGAAACTCAGCAGCCAGGCCAGCTTTACCCGCGCATCAATCCGATGCAGCCAGGTTACCGGCTGTTCCAGATATAAACCTATCGGTAAAGAGCGGAGAAGATCCATGGGGTGCTCGGTTAAACCTTGGTAGCCCGATTTGAACTTTCCCGATCCAGATCGCGCATGGTTTTACCGCGCCACAGAATGCGAATGGGGGTGCCGTTATAGCCCAAGTTTTTACGAAACTGGCCTTCGATGTAGCGGCGATAGTTATCGGTAAAAAGCTTGCCCGAATTGACAAACAGGGTGAACGTGGGGGGACGCACACTGACCTGGGTACCGTAGTAAATGCGCCCCTGCTTACCTTGGCGAGTGGTGGGGGGCGAATGCCAGCGAACAGAGTCTTCGAGCACTTCATTCACCACCGAGGTGGTGACCCGACGACGGTGCTGGACCACCGCTTCATCGACGGCATCTAAAATATTCGGCACCCGCTGTCCGGTGAGGGCGCTGACATAGATCCGGGTGGCCCACTCCAAAAAGTGAACTTTGCCCTCCAGCTTTTTGTCGTACTCGTAGATGGTGTGGCTGTCTTTTTCGATGGCATCCCACTTGTTCACCACAATGATGCAGGCCCGGCCTTCCTCTTCAATGCGACCCGCCAGCTTTTGATCCTGTTCGGTCATGCCATCCAGGGCATCAATCACCAGCAGCACCACATCGGCTCGGCGAATCGCCTTAAAGGCCCGGTTGATGCTAAAGAATTCGGGGCCGTAGTTAACATTCTTCTTTTTGCGAATGCCAGCGGTGTCTACTAAGCGATAAACGGTGTCTTTCCTACGCACTACCATGTCAATGGTGTCACGGGTGGTGCCGGAGACATCGCTGACAATGGCTCGATTTTCGCCCACAAAGGCATTGAGCAAACTCGATTTACCGACGTTGGGTCGGCCTACGATGGCCACTTTGATTTCGTCATCCTCGACGATTTCATCGGTGGAGGGGAGGTGGGTGATCAGCTGATCCAGCAAATCCCCGGTGCCAGTGCCGTGGATGCCTGAGACGGCATAGGGTTCCCCCAGGCCCAGTCGCCAAAACTCAGCGGCCAGGAGTAAGCCTTGGTCTTCGGACTCACATTTGTTGACAGCCAGGAGTACGGGCACTGACTGCTGCCGCAACCAAGAGGCAATTTCCTGATCGCTTTCGTTGGGGCCTTCTTGGCCATCTACTACAAAAATGGCCGCCTTGGACTCCGCTAGGGCCAGCATGGCCTGTTCCCGGATGAGGGGCAGGAACTCGGTGTCGTCATCAAATACAAGCCCCCCCGTATCCACCACCATGAAGTCCCGGTCTTGCCAAAAGGCGGGTTGGTAGGTGCGATCGCGAGTCACCCCAGGCTGGTCATAAACAATGGCCTGCCGCCCCCCGGCCAACCGATTGACGAGGGTAGACTTACCCACATTGGGACGACCAATAATTGCAACGATGGGCAAAGCCATGGAGAACCGCCGGATATTTTAAAAAATCAGAAGACCATTCTAACAATTTGTGTGATAGAGATTCTTTCTTTCTCCAGGATATTCTCGCAGGTTGACATTTTTTAGGGATGACCGAGCGGTGACTATCCCGATTTTTTAGCGGTTATGGTAGGTAGTTTGATCAGACCATGGCCCATCTTTCGCCATCCTAGCCTTGAGTCCCTGTTGTAAGACATTCAGCACCGTAGCCAAATCGCCCGCAAGTAGAGCCGTTGGATTGAGCCATAGCCCAGGAAATGTTGGGGAACAAAGTAATCCGGAAGAGTTAGGCACTAGGGACTGGTATTTTCCCTCGTTGAGACAAAACCAGTCTAAGGCTGCGTCATAGACCCGCCAGACTATGTATTCTTGGATTTGATTACGACGATAGACATTGAATTTCTGGTGGAGGTCGCTCGAAGCGCTACTGGCCGCAATTTCAACGATCAGTTCTGGTGCGCCTTCAATGTAGTCGTCATGGCTGATGATGGATTGCCCGCCGGATTCAATCCTCAGGAGGGCATCGGGTTGCACTTCATTGTCAACATCTAAACGGAGCGTGGCATTGTCTAGAAGTTGAATCCCTGGTGTCGCCGCCCAGTAGGAACCCAGCCAAGCCATCATCCGAGCGTGGGGTTCTCCATGGGCTTTGGCTCGGAGGGGAGACGCCATGTATACAATTCCTTCGATCAGTTCGGCTTTTTTGATGTGGGCCATTGCCCCATAGCGCTGCTCGAATTCTTGGCGGGTGAGGCGGTCACCATTTTCGAGCGGGGGTAAGGTGAATGATGGATTTGTCAGGGGCGATGAAATCATCTTGAGGAGCAGCAACGCCCCTAGATTATAGCTTTCATGTCAGCTTTGGCTTCGCGTCGCAGCTGTTTTGCAATGCGAAATAGCTCTTGGCCCGTGTGTAAGTAGCTATCGTCGTAGGTAAAGGTAAACCGTTCAATTTCTTCGATCCCGTCTTCCAGCTGGTTGAGACAGTAGTAAAGATTGGCCGCCACCTGGGCGGTCTGCGGCGGATTGGCCATGGACTTGAATTTTTGCTTCGCTTTTTCCAGGGACTCACGACAGTCTTCTAAATAGGCCTGGAAGGCTTCCATCAGCTCATCATCGAAGGGATCGGCAGAGAGGCTGCGCACTTCTGCGGCTAGGGAGCTAATAATTTTTCCTATCAGGCGGTCGGCAGGACTGTAAACGCTGCGAATCCATACGGTGAGGGAGTTATCGGCGGCTTCGTTGGCGGCGCGCCGTTTTTGGTACTGGGCTTTGATGTCGTTGGTGTTGATAGTTTGCGATCGCACCCGCTGGGAATCGTATCGCTTGCGGGCTGCCGGATCCCCCAACACCTCATAGGCGGCATTAATCTGAGCAATCTGCTCATGATCCCGCGAGGCATCTCCCTGGCTGGCGGCCCGATTTTTGGGCTGACTGTCGGGGTGGTACTGCTTGGCAAGGCGACGATAAGCTTGCTTAATGTCCGACTGGGTGGCCGATTCGCTGATTCCTAAGACTTGATAATGGTTGGACGTCGCCATGGCCAGGATAAAGAGTCTGCTGTTCATTTTATGGGGAAAGAGGAGGTCCTGTTAGCCCTTACATTTGAACTTCATGCCCTAGGGGGCTGACAGACCGGACAGTAATAAAATCGGCGACTGCTGGCAAAATCCTTCACGATGGGCGTCTCGCAAACGCGACATGGATAGTTAGCGCGACTAAATACCCAATGACGATACTGGGAGCGCCTTTGCCCTTGGGCATGCAGCTGATTGGCGAGATCCAAATCATTGGTGATGCCGTTGTAGCGGTAGGACTGATATGGAATGGCAATGCTGGCCTCTGCCAAGGCCTCTAGCTGGTCGTCCCTACAGTCCATGGGCCGCAGCCGAGGATGAATGCCAGCTACATAGAGAATTTCACTACGCAGGTAGTTACCGATCCCAGCTAGAAAGTGTTGGTCCAAATATAGGGTAGTAAACTGGCGGCGATGGTGCTGTTTATCGGTGAGCAATGCCAGCACATGGGCCGGCCGCAGTTCTGGGCTAAGCACATCAGGGCCGAGCTTACTCAAGAATGGATGGGTGAGGATTTGTCCAGGCCTGAGCACGTCAATATCTGATGCACTGTAGAGCAGTGCAGATTTTTTTGAGTTATGGATGGCGAGACGCAGCTGCCGTTTGGTGGCAGGGTAGCTATGGGCTCTACGAACCATCCAGATACCGTAGAGCTGGTTGTGGCTATAGATA
This sequence comes from Leptothoe sp. PORK10 BA2, assembly GCF_034932105.1. Classification (NCBI taxonomy): domain Bacteria; kingdom Bacillati; phylum Cyanobacteriota; class Cyanophyceae; order Nodosilineales; family Cymatolegaceae; genus Leptothoe; species Leptothoe sp. PORK10 BA2. The sequence continues at coordinate 28,937 of NZ_JAYGIG010000135.1, forward strand.
CTGAGGCCGTTATCAAAATGGATCAGCAGAGCCTTCCCCCGAGTCTCGACCTGGCGCACGATCTGGCCCGTTAGCTCAGCCTCATAGGGTTTGAGATGTTCAAAGGCAAAAAAAACTTCGCTGGTAATTCTGGCTTTGACCGCCTGCTCGATCTTATCGGCGGCCTTTCGTATTTCGGGGCCTTCGGGCATGGAAAATTATTCTTTATGCCACAGTTTAATGGTTTTATCAGAGCTGGCACTGGCCATGTAGCGACCGTTGGGGTGGATGGCGATGGCAGTGACCGAGTTGCCATGGTCGGAAAAGGTTTCCACTAGCTCACCGGTTTTGGTATCCCATACTTTAATGTAGCCATCGCCGCTGGCGCTAACCACGGTGCGTTGGTTGGGTGCGATCGCAACCGCATTCACCTCACCGGTGTGCCCCTTCAACGTGTGAATCAAATTCCCTGAGCGCAGACTCCACAGTTTAATACAGCGATCCTTGCCCGCACTCGCAATCAATCGACCATCCAGGCTAATGGTGACATCATTCACCGCATTCAAATGGCCTGGCATCACCCGAAAAACCTCCCCAGTCCCCAGCTGCCAGAGTCGAATTTTATTATCCAAGCCACCGCTGACCACCAGCTGCTCATCCGGTGAAATGTCCACACAACGAATCATCCCCACATTGCCCGACAGCACCTTCAGCAACTTGCCATCCCCCAGGCTCCACACGCCCATCGTGCGATCTTCACTGCCACTCACCAAGACAGACCCCCGCTGACCAATGGCCACCGATGTCACATCATGGCGATGGCCCTTCAGCACCCGCAGCGGATTTCCAGACCCTGCATTCCATAGCCGAATGGTATCGTCATCACTACAGCTGGCCACCACCTGCCCCTGAGGACTAAACGCTACACCATTGATCCCGCGCGCATGGCCCGTCAGGGACATGGTCAGCTGGCCCGTTTGGATATTCCACAAATTAACCGTGTCATCCCAGCCCCCGCTGGCCAGCATCATAAATTTAGGGTTAAATGCCACCGTTGAAACCCATGAATTATGCCCCTTAAGGGTGTGGGTACACACCCAGTGAGACGGACCACTATGGGGACCAGAGGATTGGGAATGGGTCGTACTCCCAGATAAGCTCCCGCTCTTAGAAGCTCCAAACGATGACCCTGCGGACAAGGTTTGTCCCAGGCTGGTGGGCCCAGAAAACCTACCAGAGAACTGGCCAGAGGATGGACCAGAGAGCCGACCTGAGACGGGCCCAGCCTGGCGGCCCTGGGAAACAGCCCCCTGAGAAACGGGACCAGACGGTTGGCCCGATATGGTGGAATTAGGCTGGCCAGTAGATCTGGGGCCAGAAAGGCGGCCATGGGGATTGGGCGCTGGCTGTCCTGAACGGGGTTGTGAAACAGGTCTAACCCCAGAAGTAACTCCAGAGGTGCCTCCAGACCGGGTTCCAGAAGTACCTCCGGTGAGGGGACCAGCCTTAGATACCGGGCCAGTCTGTTGGGCTGGAGGAGATGTGGGTATATGCTCCTGCCTAAATTCGGGGCTCAGCTCTTGGCTAATTAATCGTTGACTGACACTGCGACTCACGTCCTGACCAGAGCTAATGGCATCAGACATGGGTCGTTCTTCATCCGCAGCTCGCTGTCGAGTCCAGCCCGGCACCGAACGCTGGTACGCCGGTAGAGCCTCTAGATCTTGCAATACTTCCGCTGCCGATCGATAGCGCTCATTAATAAAATCCTTGAGCATGCGATCCAAAATTGCAGCCAATTCAGGGGTGACGGTGCGCCCGGCTGAGGTGACATGCTCCTGCCATAGCCACCGGCCTTCCAAGGAGCTATAGAGCTTCTCCGGTTTACGCCCCGTAAACAGACAGATACAGGTGGCCCCCAGACTGTAAAGATCGCTAGAGGGATAGGCTTCTCCACTCCGTAACTGTTCGATGGGAGAATACCCTTCGGTACCGATGCGCGTGCCCGTATGTTCCTGTTTATCCGACAGCGAGACCTCTAGCTGTTTAGCAATGCCAAAGTCAATCAGGACCGGCTTATTGTCCTGCTGACGGCAAATAATATTGGTTGGATTAATATCCCGATGCACCACATTGCGATCGTGGATAAACTGCAAAACGGGCAGCAAATAATGCAGCAAGCGGCGGATTTTCGCCTCATCAAATGGCCCCTCCTTCTTCACCTCTTGCAGTAGGGTATTGCCCTGAATTTCCTGCTGCACCAAATAAAAATTTCCCTGGTGCTCAAAATAGGCCAACAGCGCTGGAATTTGCGGATGCTCTCCTAGATCATTGAGGCGGATCGCTTCCTGGTTAAACAGGGTGAGGGCCTTATCAAAGGTTTTATTACTGGACTGCCGGGCAAACTGCTTGATCACACAGCGAGTATTCAGGCGATCCACATCTTCCGCCAGGTAGGTTTTACCAAAGCCCCCTTGCCCCAGGGGTTTAATAGGACGGTAACGATTACGGAGCAATTCTGTCAGAGGACTGCCACAAGATTGACACACGGTGACTCCTTGTGGGTTGACCGGCACCAAGCAATCAGGATTTAAACAGCAGATCATCTCGACAGGCAGAACAGGTATAACGGTGACGCAAATGGGAACACTACTCTACTTTACCTATCAACCCCTCTTTGGCGTATTTGAATTTCTCGATGTATAGGGTAATTCCACGGGAATGCGGAAAATTTTTCCCTTAAACCCTACTCCAGCCGTATCATTTCTTCACAAAAGCCATTCTAAAACCCAAAAAAGTCAACCTTTACGGATAATAAGAACACCCGATAGACATTTTCGGCGTTGCTGATCCTTGGGATGATTTCATCTCAGAAATTCTGATTCACTGCACTATTATCCGATCAGTGTATCCCTGCAATCAGCAACAGCACTTTTCTCTACATCACCGAGTCCCTATGACCCTGGCGTCTTCTTCTCCCCCTGCTTCCAACGCACATAAAAAATCCAAGGGTCTACGCCGAGGAGCCGTGCGTCCAGCCAAGGAACTCTGTAGTGACTGTGGCCTTTGCGATACTTCCTATATTCACTACGTCAAAGATGCCTGTGCATTTATCCATCAACAGATACCAGCGTTAGAGACCCAAAACCATGGCCGCAGTCGCGACCTGGACAACGACAACGATGTGTATTTTGGGGTGCATCAGCAGATGATGGCCGCCCGTAAAACTAAGCCCATCGAAGGTGCCCAATGGACGGGCATTGTCAGCTCCATTGCCATTGAGATGCTCAATCGAGGTTTGGTGGAAGGGGTGGTCTGTGTGCAAAACACCCAGGAAGATCGCTTTCAGCCCATGCCCGTCATTGCCACCACACCGGAGGAGGTATTGGCCGCTCGGGTGAATAAGCCCACCCTATCCCCCAACCTGTCAATTTTGGATCAGATTGAGCAGTCGGGCATGAAGCGGTTGGTTGCCATTGGTGTAGGCTGTCAGATCCAGGCCTTGCGAGCGGTGCAACATGAACTGGGTTTAGAAAAGCTCTATGTGTTGGGTACTCCCTGTGTGGATAATGTCAGCCGGGCCGGGTTGCAAAAGTTTCTTGACACCACCAGTCGTTCCCCAGAGACCGTGGTGCATTACGAATTTATGCAAGACTTTCGAGTGCATTTCAAACATGAAGATGGCTCCATTGAGCAAGTCCCTTTCTTTGGTCTCAAAACTAACCAGCTGAAAGATGTGTTTGCGCCGTCCTGCATGAGTTGTTTTGACTATGTAAACTCTCTCGCCGATTTGGTAGTGGGTTACATGGGGGCCCCCTTTGGCTGGCAGTGGGTAGTGGTCCGTAACGACACAGGTCAAGAGATGTTAGACCTGATTACTGACCAGTTGGAGACGCAGCCTGTGATGTCCCAGGGCGATCGCAAACAGGCGGTACAAAACAGCATCCCCGCCTATGACAAAGGGGTTACCCTGCCCATGTGGGCAGCTAAACTAATGGGTGTGGTGATTGAAAAGATCGGACCAAAAGGGTTGGAATATGCGCGGTTTTCCATTGATTCTCACTTCACTCGCAACTACCTCTATGTAAAGCGAAATCATCCTGAGAAGTTAGAAGATCATGTGCCGGGATATGCCAAGAAAATAGTTAGTCAGTACAATTTGCCTGAGTAATGATGAGCCCGATGTCAGGATCGCTATACGATGAGAATTGAACGGCTAAAAATCACTAATTTTAAGGCCCTTCGAAATGTCGAAATGCAAGATATTCCTCCCTTCTGCATAGTAATTGGCGCGAATGGCACTGGGAAATCAACACTATTTGATGTATTTGGATTTCTCAAGGATTGCTTAATGTTCAATGTGCGCCGTGCTTTACAGGTACGGGGCGGATTTCAAGAAGTCTTAAGCCGAAATGCCGATGAAAATAAGATTGAGATAGAAATTCAGTTTAGACTCGAGATCGCAGGAACAGAAAGGTTGGTCACCTATCTTTTGTGTATTACAAAGAATTCGTCTAATAAAGTTGTTGTTGAGCGGGAGATTTTACGGTATAAGCGTGGTCGCTATGGCAGTCCCTACCACTTTCTAGACTTTTCCAAGGGGGTAGGATCTGCAATTAATAATGAAGAAGATTTTTCTAAAGAAGATACAGAACTCAACCGAGAAGAACAAGAGCTTGATGCCCCCGATATTTTAGCCATCAAAGGATTGGGGCAATTCGAGCGATTTAAAGCGGCTAATGCCTTTCGAAAGCTAATCGAAAATTGGCATATTTCAGATTTTCATATTTCAGCAGCTCGTGGGTCAAAAGATGCAGCTGGTTATGAAGAGCATCTATCTGACAGTGGCGATAATTTGCAATTAGTTGCTCGCAATATTTTTGAAAATTATCCCGATATTTTTCAAAAAATTATTGATGTTATTAAACATCGTGTTCCTGGTGTCATAGATGTTAAAACGGTGAGTACAGAGGATGGGCGGCTATTGCTCCAATTTCAGGACGGCTCTTTCAAAGATCCATTTATTGATCGCTATGTTTCAGATGGCACTATCAAAATGTTTGCCTATCTTATACTGCTCTATGACCCATCTCCTCACCCCGTCCTATGTGTAGAGGAGCCCGAAAATCAGCTTTATGTTAGTCTCATGCCGGAATTGGCTGAAGAGTTCCGTAGCTATGCGATACGTGGAGGACAGGTCTTCGTCTCTACCCACTCTCCAGATTTTCTTAATGCCACTCAACTCGATGAAGTATTCTGGCTAAGAAAACAAGACGGTTATACCAAAGTTATACGAGCGAAAGAGGATAGCCAGTTAGTAGCTCTAATGGCAGCTGGAGATCAAATGGGATATCTCTGGAAGCAAGGCTTCTTGGGGGGTATTGATCCACAGTGACGCCATCCACAGTGACAGCCTGGGAGCTTGTCTTTTTTTTGGAAGAGCTCAGTGCTAAGGCCATGCTGGAAGGCTTTTTGCCAAAGGTTTTACCTGATCATATTACACCCCGCTATATTGTTTTTGAAGGAAAGAGCGATTTAGAAAAAAGTCTTCCTGTCAAGCTTCGTGCATGGTTAAACCCACGGGCTAAATTTGTGGTATTGCGGGATCAGGACAGTGGTGACTGTACTGTCGTGAAAAGCAACCTGGTAAGGCTATGCAATAAAGCGGGTAAGTCGAATACTTTAGTCAGAATTGCTTGTCGGGAACTGGAGAGTTGGTATATCGGTGATCTAAAAGCAGTGGAAGATGGTCTTGGTGTATCGGGTCTTGCCAATCAGCAAAGTACAAGAAAGTTTCGTAATCCAGATTTGCTAAACAATGCGTATGAGGAACTTTCAAGAGTAACCAAGCAGCGATATCAAAAAGTATCTGGCTCGCGTGCTATTGGGCCATACTTAGAGAAAAATCGGAACTGTCCCCATAGTTTTCGGGCATTTATTTTAGGAATTGAGGCAATTATAGCCAGTACTGTATCTTCACCAGAAGATAAACTACCATGAGAATTTTACTGGTTGATGATGAGGTAGAGCTAACGGAACCGCTGAGTCGGGTGCTTCAGCGTGAGGGATATACCGTACAAGTGGCTCACGATGGCGAAACGGGGCACGATTTGGCAATTGGGGGTAAGTTTGACCTGCTGATTCTGGATTGGATGATGCCAGGGTTAAGTGGGTTGGAGATGTGTCGACAGTTGAGGAAATATCATCTCACTACCCCAGTGCTCTTTCTTACTGCCAAGGATACCTTGGATGATCGGGTGGAAGGACTGGATGCTGGAGCGGATGACTATTTGGTCAAACCGTTTGAGCTGCGAGAGTTATTGGCAAGGGTACGGGCTCTTTTGCGACGTCCGCCGATTCGAGAAGAGACCCAGACAACAACTTTACACTATCAAGACCTGACCCTGGATCGTGCGAATCAAATAGCTAAGCGGGGTAGCGGAGTTATCCCTGAACGCACGATTGAGCTATCTGAAAAAGAGGCGCATATTCTAGATTATTTAATGCAGCATCCAGATCAGTTGCTGACCCACCAACAGATTTATGATGCTGTCTGGGGGACGAGCGCGCAACCTAGCAGTAATGCTCTAGCAGCACAGATGCGTTTGCTACGACGCAAAGTAGAACATGATGGTGAAGCAATTTTAATTCATACGGTATATGGAAAAGGCTATCGGTTTGGTTCTCCGTCCGAGGCTATGTAAAATCTAGATGAAGAAATAGACATCTCGCTTTCAGTCAATTTTTGAGAGCTAAATTAGGCATAGAAGCAGTTCCCGGAGGAAGGAAGTAGATTATCAAAATTAATTTCAAACTATTAGAAGAGCCCTCAATTCTCCAGCCTTGGGATGAGCTTTGAAGCTTTTAAAGTTAGGAGTTTAAGGGCTTGTCAAGAGCATCGTCTATAAACAGTGCTGCGTAATTTGTGTTGCCTACCTACTTATATTGCTTCTTTTTAGGCGTTAAATTCTATCTCACGCTGAACCAATATAGGCTAAGGTGCCCCTCGCGCTTAAGTTATTTGCCATTGCTGATTTCAGGGATGAATCGAGCTGGTAATGATGCCATTTATCAGAACATCTCAGATCAACCCATCTCGAGAATCAGCAACGCCAGTTATTTTTATTCACAAAAATAAAGGACTTTATGAAGTCGACGAAACTAAAATCTTTAATCCGGTTACTGATTGTCGGCATGCTGGCAGTAACTATTCTGACCACGAGGGTTCAATCAGCTGCCTATGCAGCACTACATGTTGACAACCCGTTTGTTGGCGCAACTGCCTATTTGAACCCAGACTACGCAGAAAAAGTGAACCAACAGGCCACCCAAACCGCTGGCAGATTAGGCGAGAAAATGGCCCAGGTCGCCACATACCCTACTGCAGTCTGGATAGATCGGATTGGTGCGATTACGGGAACAGCTGCTGATGGCACCAAAATCGCTAGGAGTTTACGGGAGCATTTGGATGCTGCATTAGGGCAAAAACTCTCGGGTAAACCGATCACCTTTTTGACGGTGTTCTATAATCTACCAAATCGGGATTGTCATGCCCTAGCCTCAAATGGCGAGATTTCCCATGGGGGCATTGAACGCTATAAAACTCAATATATTGATCCGATTACAGAGATTTTTAGCGATCCGAAATATGCGCCTGTTCGCATTGTTGCTGTGATCGAACCAGATTCCTTGCCTAACCTGGTGACCAACCTGGCTACTCCTGCCTGTGCCCAGGCAAAATCGAGCGGCGAATATGTCGAAGGAATACAATATGCCTTAGATAAACTGCACCCAATTCCCAATGTCTATACCTACGTTGACCTGGGTCATTCCGGATGGTTAGGCTGGGATAGCGCGTTTGGTCCAACGGTGGCCCTAATCGCTGAGACGATTAAAGGTACCCAAGCTGGCATGAACGCAGTGGATGGTTTTATTTCAAATACCTCCGGCAGCAGTCCGACAGTAGAGCCGTTTGTGAAAGAATTTACAGGTGACCAGCCAAGCCAAGCCTCTAATTTCTATGATTGGAACCCTCATGTTGATGAAGTCAGCTATATGAGAGCGATGTACGATGCTTTTGTGGCTCAAGGCCTACCGAAGACGGTTGGGATGTTAGTGGATACCAGCCGTAACGGATGGGGCGGTCCCAATCGTCCGACCGCTGCCAGTACCTCTACAGATGTGAATACCTTTGTAGATGAGTCTCGCATTGATCAACGACCTCATCGCGGTGGCTGGTGTAACCAGATCGGCATGGGTATCGGTGAACGACCAGTCCCAGAGCCCTATGAGCATTTTGACGCCTTTGTGTGGGTTAAACCGCCAGGAGAATCTGATGGTATAAGCGAAGCCGGTATTATTGATCCCCATGATCCGGCCAAAGGATTTGACGGGATGTGCGATCCAAACGGGACCAATAGAGACAATTCGAAATACTCGACCAATGCCATGGCTGGAGCCCCCCATGCCGGATGGTGGTTTGCGAAACAGTTTGAAATGTTGGTCGAAAATGCCTATCCTCCCCTGATCAAGCCTATTCTCCCCTGATCAGACTCCCAACATATGTACAACGTTTTGGCCGAACGTATCGCTGGGAGCTGTGGGCGGTTGGCTATATCGTCAATGGGGATTGCTCCGAGATGGCTTCGACTATTTCCGTGATTGGCTGATCGCGCAAGGCCATGAGCGATTCGAAGCTGCGCTTAATAATCCGGAGATCATTGGCGAATGGGCCGAACCTGACGCAAACGAATGCGAAGATTTGATCTCTGCCGGATGGGACGCCTATTACGTAAAAACCGGAAATGGATTTCCTGATGGTGCGATCGCAGTGCAACAGTCCTCTGAACCAATGGGCGAGCAATGGGAAGAAGATCAACTGGCAGAACTGTATCCGAAACTGTGTAAAAAGTTTTTCTAGGAGTCACCCGCCATTGAAAAGTCTGTAAGGTATGTGACCAAAACATTGATCTGTGCCCAGATAATTAACAATGTCATGAAATCACCACCATATTAGCTTTTTTTGATTATGTAGCTTGCAATACCATTTACTAGGGTGTACAACTAAGGAAGTCACTGAAACGTATAATTCGCTACTCAGTTCTTTCCTTTTTTTCAATCAAGCCGCCCACAAGGTTTTAGATTTCGAACCTGGTCCTTGATAGGTTAACCAGACACTTCAGTCCTTAGATTCTGTTATCCATTCTGAGGCCAAGCACCGTAACACATCTAACGCATAGTCCGGTCTAATACTCCTGCCATTTAGTCAGGTGCTTTGCAGCAGCCTATTACCTACTGATCATCCTAGTCATAGCTAGCACTTTAATTATGCCTACTCTGTTTGCACCTCACCTCACCTCATTCCACAGCCAGCCCTCTCTCCAAGGCCACGATCTAGTAACGATATGTAATCTGGCTGACGCGGAGGGTAGTGTGGAAAATGTCGAATCCTATAGTTTTGATCAATTTCTGGGATTAGCTATCCATCTGTTCATAACCACCCAGTCACAGCATACCCGTGAACAACTGGTTCAACAGTTTCCTAAGTTTGGCAGCGCTGCGGTTTTGCCATTGGTTAAGGTTATATGTCGCATGCCTCCACAAAGCGAACTACCTTTGTTAGCGCAAGCAAGTCTCGAAGACATGGCACCACCATCTCTCATTATTGGTCTAAACCAGGTGCTAGATTGTGAGACTGATGACGACCTGAGGGAGATCGCAATTCAGAAGTTAATGAATTTAATGCAAAAGTATGACCAGTCGGTTCTTTTGTTATTGCCCAAACTAGTCTCACAACAAACTTGGCGCTTGCTAAAATTGCATCTACTGGCAGAATCACCCTATCCCAAATTTAATCAAGCCTGCCTGAATAACAAACTTCCCGTGAAAGTTAAATGTTCTCTCTAGTCAAGACAAAAGCCTTTGCCAAGCTAGATCAACTACGAAGCAACCCAAACCCTAAGCGGCCCAAAGTTTGAACGCCAATTTGGTGTCCAACGCGTCACCTTCAATCGCATGGTCAAAGGGGTTTAGTGGGCTGGCTATGCAACAACGTTATGTTAGACTCTGGAACAGGTCGATCGCCACAAAGAATCCATCCAGCCCACATTCCGCCCTTCTCAGTGGCACAAAGCTAATTAACGGATCGATCAACTCAACAGGTAATATTCCTGAGAGGCAGAGCCAAGAAATTTGAGAATCTTGCGATGGATATCGTTGAGGTTGACAACTGGAGTTTAGACAAAATCTGTTCTTGAAGCATTCAGAATCGTACTCAAGCTATTGACTGGCCTGAGTATCTTAACTAAGAGATACAATTGGGTTTTAGGCTGCGACTTTGGGCTCAGATTTGGGTG
>NZ_JAYGIG010000136.1:0-37357 GCF_034932105.1 Leptothoe sp. PORK10 BA2
TAGCAGCTAGTAGCGTGGGGATCATTAGAACGCCGAACCAACCTACATAAAGGCGGTTCTCAGTGCTAGTGATCCATGCGCAGAACTGATCCCACAGGTTAGCGCTTTCGCGCTGCTGGAGAGTAGTCGTCATGATTTATGAATCCTATGATTATTTTCGAGGTACGTATGAGATAGGCGATTCAATCTACCTATGTGTACATCTTAGAATGAATAACTACTTTTGTAAACATTCTGATGACGAAAGGATTATGTGTTTTGGCGGAGTTAAGTGGAAATGGATGGGCTACGGCCAAGCTAAAAATAGTTCAAAATATTATCAGGCAGGGATTTAAGTTGTTTTTTTGAGGCTGAGAAAATGATCAACGTTAGGGGCTATGGGTAAATAAGAAGCTTCAATGGATGGCTACATCGTTTTGAGTAGTAACTCATTTTTCTTGTAACTTTTAGAAAAGAGGTCAACTCCGTCTTGATGGCCACAATCACCTACAGCCCTGCTTACACGCTTGTCCCTACCTATGAGTGCTTTAACCACTGTAGCTACTGCAACTTTCGCGTTCATCCCGGCGGGGATGAATGGCTAAGTTTAGAACAAGCCCAGTCTCAACTCGCTAGCCTCGAAGCAATTGAGATATTGATTCTCAGTGGTGAGGTGCATCCTCAGAGTCAACGACGCTCGGCTTGGGTCAATCGCATTTATGAGCTTTGTCAGCTAGCGCTGACAGCAGGTTTTTTGACCCATACCAATGCGGGGCCGTTAAGTTTTGAGGAAATGACCCAGCTCAAACAAGTCAATGTGTCCATGGGACTGATGCTGGAGCAGTTGACCCCTGCATTGCTCCACAGCGTCCATCGCCATGCTCCCAGTAAGCGGCCGACCGTCAGGCTGCAGCAATTACATTGGGCAGGACAATTACGGATCCCATTTACAACGGGCTTGCTTTTGGGGATCGGAGAGGCGGCAACGGATTGGGAAGAGACATTGGTGGCGATCGCAACTCTCCATCACCAGTATGGTCACATTCAAGAAGTCATTCTCCAACCCCACCAACCTGGGCAACGCCAGCAGCAACTTGCCCCGGCCTGTGACGACAGCCTATTGCTCAAAGCCGTTGAGCTGGCTCGACGCATCCTGCCCAGCGATATTGCCATCCAGATTCCCCCTAACCTAGTGCACGCCCCTGCTCTGCTCATAGCCTGTTTAGATGCCGGGGCGAGCGATTTAGGGGGTATTGGTCCCCTAGATGAAGTAAACCCCACCTATCCCCATCAGACCTTGGCGGACTTGACGAGCCTATTAGAGGCCCATAACTACACCCTCATTCCCAGACTCCCGATCTATGAGCACTATGACCATTGGCTCCCCCAGTCACTTCAAAAAAAAGTCCAGTTGTGGAGAACACGACTGGACCTACATACGCTTAATGTGTTCTAGGGTTGCATGCCCATGGGGCTAAATGCGCCCACGTAGCATTTGGGCCATCTCATTTTGACGAGGGGACATTTCTAAGGCCGTTTCCTCCGTAATGCGTCCAGACTCATACAGCGTATAAAGGGACTGGTTCATGGTGGCCATCCCATCAAAGGTACATTTTGGCAGTAGAGCTTCTACTTCATCCAGCTGTCCCCGCTGAATGTAATCTTTAATCGCATCGGTGTTGATCATGATTTCATGGAATGCCGCCCGCTTGCCATCGGTTGTCCGGCATAAGCCTTGGGCCACTACCGCGACTAAGGATTCAGCTATGGAGATCCGCACAGCACTCTGCTGTTCCGGTTCATACATACCTAAGATCCGTTCAACCGTCTTCACGGCACTATTCGTATGCAATGTACCAAATACCAGGTGGCCTGTTTGGGCCGCTTTTAGGGCAATGTCAACGGTTTCGCGATCGCGAATCTCACCGATTAAAATGACATCGGGATCTTCCCGCAGGGATGCCTTCAGAGCGTTTTTAAACTCCATGGTATGAATCCCCACTTCCCGCTGCTTAATTAAGGACATACGGCTGCTGTGGACAAACTCCACCGGGTCTTCAATGGTAATGATATTCTTCGGCATGTCTGTATTGATGTAGTCAATCATCGCCGCTAGCGATGTGGACTTACCAGACCCCGTTGGCCCTGTCACCAGAACCAAGCCCTTGTGATAGTGACAAATATCCTTTAAGACCACCGGTAAATTTAGCTGGTCAATCGTTAGGATTTTCACCGGAATCAAACGCATGACCATGGATGGCCCACGCAGAGCATTGAAGATATTGATCCGTACCCGTGTAAAGTCAAAATGTGCAGCCCCATCAAAATCCATCGATTGCTTAAAGGATTGGATTTGATCAGGTTTAAGCACTTCAGCTAGCCAGCCATAAAAAGTCGCCTCATCGGTTACGGGATAATCCGTCGTTTCAATTTCCCCTCGATTCCGAAAGCGCGGCACTTCGGCAACACCTAGGTGAACATCGGAAAATCCCTTATCAAAGGCTTCACGCACAATGCGCTCTAAGGTCAGCCCACCGCCAACCCTAACCCCACCTGCAGACTTGGGCATAGGTGGTGGCGCAGCAGGACGGGAGCCACCGGCCCTACCCATGCCCGGTGGCGGTGGTGGAGCCGTCCGCTGGGGCGGCGGCGGCGGAGCAGACGGCATTGAAGAGGGGCGTTGTGAATCAGTCATAAAGCACCAAAAGCCTTCAGTTAACGACGGACAACATCTAAAAAATCTAAATTATAGATAAAGACGCCTGTGCCTCTGTCACTACTACACTCCAGAAGACTGTCACAGTACAGATACACTTACCCATCATCCACAGACTACCCAAATTTTCAAGGGTAGCGAGCAAATGGTTTAGGTCAGTGAAGCTTAAACGCGTCTTGTGCTACCCTAGTTTAGCTTTGAATAATTCACACACTTGGGTATTTCGGGTGTTTTAGCAATTTTATACGGACTTTAGTCCTCGTAATTTTTTGCTGAGATACACACCAGGTGGAGGTTTAACCCGGAAGGAGAACATTAAATGCCTGTTGTAACATTGGCTCAATTGCTTGAGTCGGGGGTTCACTTTGGTCATCAGACCCGTCGTTGGAACCCCAAGATGGATCAATATATTTTCACCGCCCGTAATGGTGTTCACATTATTGATCTCGTTCAGACCGCTCAGCTCCTCGACAACGCCTATAACTTTGTGCGTAGTTCAGCTGAAAAAGGTCAAAAGTTTTTGTTTGTTGGCACTAAGCGCCAAGCGGCTGGCATCGTTGCAGAAGAGGCGAGCCGTTGTGGTTCTTACTACATCAACCAACGCTGGTTGGGGGGAATGCTAACCAACTGGGCCACCATCAAAACCCGTGTAGACCGACTCAAGGAGCTAGAGCGGATGCAGGAAACGGGAGCCTTAGCCTTGCGCCCCAAAAAGGAAGCTGCCGTTTTACGCCGCGAACTTGAGAAACTGCAAAAATACTTGGGTGGCATTAAACTTATGCGACGTCTGCCAGATGTTGTCATCATGGTGGACATTAAGCGGGAATACAACGCGGTACAGGAATGTCAAAAGCTTGGCATTCCCATAGTTTCTTTGTTAGATACCAACTGTGACCCAGATGTAGTGGATATTCCTATCCCTGGCAATGATGACGCTATTCGCTCCATCAAGCTGATCCTAGGTAGCTTGGCCAACGCTATCTACGAAGGATCCAACGGCCAATCCCTTCACGGTAATGGTGATGGAGACGACATATATGCCGACTATCCGGGTGCCGAAGACGATTATGATTATGATGAGGCGGCTGTACCTGCTGCTGATTTAGAATCTGCCGTAGAAGAAGTGCCCGCAGCGTTTGAAGATGTACCTGCAGAAGCAGCGGCTGATCCTGGGCCAGACGAAGACTAAGGCGCTGATCAGCTTTTTGAATTTATGTACTAACAGCTGATTCCGGCATAGGTGTCAGCTGTCAGTATTGCTGACAAGGATTTTGAACGCTAGTACAAGCATTTTTTGTGTAGCAATTACAACGTAAGTCTAGGAGGAGATAATGGCAGGCATTTCTGCAAAACAGGTAAAGGAGCTGCGCGATGCTACTGGCGCGGGCATGATGGATTGCAAGAAGGCCCTTCAGGAAACAGAAGGTGACCTACAGAAGGCGACGGAATGGCTACGGCAAAAAGGCATCACCTCAGCTGCCAAAAAGGAAGGTCGCATCGCTGCCGAAGGTCTAGTGGAAAGCTATATCCACACAGGTGGTCGCGTTGGTGTACTGGTAGAAATCAACTGCGAAACGGACTTTGTTGCTCGTCGCGAGGAATTTAAGACATTAGCCCGTGATATTGCCATGCAAATCGCTGCTTGCCCCAATGTCGAGGTGGTTAGAACCAGCGAAATCTCTGAAGAGTCCATTGCTCGCGAACGGGAAATTGAAATGGGGCGAGAAGATTTAGCCAGCAAACCCGAGAATATTCGTGCCAAAATCGTGGACGGACGTATTGAAAAGGGCTTGAAAGAAAAATCTTTAATGGATCAGCCTTTTATCAAGGATCAGAACATCACCATTGAGGAGCTGATTAAACAGTCGGTATCTACATTGGGAGAAAATATTCAAGTTCGTCGGTTCGCCCGATTTACCATGGGTGAGGGGCTGGAGAAGAAAGAGGACAACTTTGCCGAAGAAGTGGCCGCTCAAGCAGGGATAAAAATAGAGGAAAAGACCCCAGAAGTAACAGCCCCTGAAGCTGAAAAGGAAGAGGTTAAAGTGGCCAAGAACTCAGAAAAACCACCTGCTAAAGCTGAAAAGAAAAAAGGGAAAAAGAAAAAGTAGGGCTCATGATCAAATGGTGATTTAACTTTTTGTGTCAAGCAAGCAAGGTAGGACCTCAATCGGGCCTGCCTTGCTTTTTGAGGTGCTGCTGCTCCTCGTGACTGTTCCGCGGTATGATTTCACCCCTAGGTGTTTCTATCAGAGTGGTTCATCCTCTAAGTCAGTCACTGTTTCTTCAACTGAGAACTGAGACGCTAGACAATCTTTCTCAGGAATTGGGCTATAACGAGCACGAACTAGGCAGATACCTGCATGATCAGGACATTTGTTGTAGGGCCTATACTAGGATCGGCAGCGCTGGTTTTAGCGTTATTTCCCATGTCATTTTTCCGTTAAAAATTTCTGCGAATGGTTAACGCAAGTGGTCATATTGAACAGCAGCTTTCCAAGCTTAAAACCCAAACTGCTGATATTGCCACTGAGCTTGAGACCTTAGTTGATCACTATCTGCAAGTTTTAAGCCAGGCTAGTAAGCGTCAGTTAGTGTTGGCGGCTTATCACGTGTGCACCCAGATTTATCCGGATCGGTTTTTAGCTCTGAGCTTGTCTCAGCGGGATAAGCTGCAACAGCGGCTCAGGGACCTGGGTAACCGGATTCAATCACAGCTGAATGACCAATGGGCCACCGCTAAGCACCTTAGTCTCAAACCCGCTGAAGAAGATGGGTTGGCGGTCATTCGACAGTTATTTCTGGAAGCGGCTTCAGTTAGGGCGCAATCTAGTACGCAACCTGAGCCAGCAGTGACCCACGCTCAAGACATTGCTCCCAGCAGTACTTCAGATCATGCGGACATGGAGGCCGCCCCGGAGCAGCCCGATCCTCGCCCTGGGGAGTCGCCTATGGAACAACGCTCCCAAGAAAACCTGTTCGCTGAAATCCAAACCCTCATGGGTCGTGAGCATTTGGACAAGGCAGAATCCGACGACGAGATCATTGGCCCAATGCAACCGGCTCAGGTGATGCGGCGGCAAATTTTAATTGAAAAGGCCATCCGAGACGTGCTGAAGGCTGTTTCAGAAAAAGCAAACGACATTTTGCAAAAGGCTGATGTCATGCCAGAAGTCCCAAAAATGCTCTTAAGTGCGGCCTCAGGAGCAGAGCGTCTGGGGCATATGCCCATGAAAACGCCTAATTTGGTCAGATTGGCGATCAAGGTTATCCATGAACCAGAAAAGGATGGCTTTGACGACAATGATGAGCAACCTGATGCTGAGGATGAAACCCAGTCGGGCGAATGGCCGGATGAAGCTGAGGTGGCTGCCGCTATTATCGCTAGGGAAGGTGCATTTGACGAGAAGGAGGAGGACGATGACGAGGACGCGAAAGAGTCAGACAATTTTCCGTTAGGGTCCATGCCACGTTTTTTGCAATTGGAGTCCTTGCCAGATTTTGTCATGATCCAGCTGCGGCTGTCTGAAATTGAGTTTGCAGAGGCTAATGTTGCGGTTTGGCGTAGCCGTATTCGCAAAAAAATGGGCCACCTCAAACAGGTTGGCTATGCCTATAAGGATGCGGAACGACAGCTTG
Organism: Leptothoe sp. PORK10 BA2; assembly: GCF_034932105.1. Taxonomy (NCBI): domain Bacteria; kingdom Bacillati; phylum Cyanobacteriota; class Cyanophyceae; order Nodosilineales; family Cymatolegaceae; genus Leptothoe; species Leptothoe sp. PORK10 BA2. The sequence goes on from NZ_JAYGIG010000136.1 coordinate 6,335, forward strand.
AGATCACCCAAGCCGAAGATGCCTGGAGAGCAAGCTGGACTAACGACTAATGGTCGATCTGCCCGACTGGCTCCGTCTGCAAAAAGCCCTGAGCGTTGAAGCTGAAACTGGGTTTAATGACCTGCAGGGCCATCAAAGGCGATTTAGTGAGTTTTTACGGGACAGTTTACGCACGGCCCCCAGCCAACTCCCCGCCATCGATCAAGAACGGTGGTGCGTCCTCTCAGCAGACTTTGATAAGTACAGCGCCCTGAGTTTTGCCCAGCGGCAGCATCTTGTGGCTGAAACAAGGCGGTTTTTACAGCAAAGCCGTCAAATGTTAGATAAACCTAGCCCAAAAGCGGCTGAATCATCGACCAGTGTTTTTTCAAAAACCGGCCAGCGCACACGTACCACATCCCTCACGGCTAAGGTTCCTACCCTACCCCGATCCGGGCATCCTCTCGATCAGCCCCTGACTTACCTGCAAGGGATGGGGCCCAAGAACAGTGAGCGGCTGGCCAAGTTAGGCTTGTACACCGTGCGAGATGTTCTGTACTACTATCCTCGCGATCACCTGGACTATGCCCGCCAGGTGAAAATCCGAGATCTGAAGGCCGGGGACACGGTGACTGTGGTGGCCACCGTGCGGCGATGTAACTGCTTTAACAGTCCCCGTAACGCTAAGCTAACGATTTTTGAGCTGGGTCTCTACGACGGTACTGGGAATCTGAAGATAAGTCGGTTTTTTGCTGGGGAGCGCTTTCGTAACCGGGGATGGCAGGAGCGGCAAAAACGTCTTTACCCAGTGGGTTGTACCTTGGCGGCGTCGGGGCTAGTTAAAAAGGGTAAATACGGTATTACCCTGGATGAGCCGGACTTGGAAGTGTTGGGGGATGACCAAGAACCAATCGATTCCACCACCGTGGGTCGGGTCGTACCGATTTATCCCCTGACAGAGGGAGTGCCTGCTCCCCTCGTGCGTCAGGCTGTGGTGGCGGCGTTACCGGCTGCTGTCGAAATCCGCGATCCGTTGCCTACGGTTTTGCGGGAAGAATACGGGTTGATTCAGTTACCGGTGGCCATTGCCCAGATCCACTTTCCCCCGGATGGTGACACCCTAGCCCTGGCCCGCCGTCGTCTGGTGTTCGATGAGTTTTTCTATTTGCAGCTGGGCTTGCTGTCTCGTCGTAAACAGCAGCAAGCCATCACCCAGGCCCATATGGCCCCGACGGGGGAGCTGATTGATCAGTTTTATGATGTCCTGCCGTTTAAGCTGACGGGGGCCCAGGCTCGAGTGGTGCAGGAAATTTTACGGGATTTGCAGCGGTCCACGCCAATGAACCGCCTGGTGCAGGGGGATGTGGGTTCCGGGAAAACCGTCGTGGCTGTGGTGGCAATGTTGGCGGCCATTCAGGCGGGATATCAGGCCGCCCTGATGGCCCCTACCGAAGTGCTGGCGGAGCAGCATTACCGCAAGTTAGTGGAATGGTTTAATTTGCTGCATTTACCGGTGGAGTTACTGACGGGCTCCACCAAAACGGCGAAGCGTCGGCAAATCCATTCCGAGCTGGAAACCGGAGAGCTGTCTATCTTGGTGGGTACCCATGCCTTGATTGAAGACCCGGTCAAGTTTAGCCGTTTGGGCCTGGTGGCCATCGATGAACAACATCGGTTTGGTGTCGCCCAGCGGGCAAAGCTTCAGCAAAAGGGCGATAATCCCCACGTCCTGACTTTGACGGCCACCCCCATCCCTCGTACCCTGGCCCTAACGCTCCATGGTGATCTAGATGTGAGCCAAATCGATGAGCTGCCACCGGGGCGAAAACCTATTCAAACAACTTTATTGGCGGGGCGCGATCGCAACCATGCCTACGACCTGATCCGCCGAGAAATTGCCCAGGGTCGTCAAATTTACATTGTGCTGCCCCTGGTGGATGAATCGGAAAAATTAGACTTGCGTTCCGCCATTGAAGAACATCAGCGCCTCAGCGATGTGGTTTTTCCGGAGTTCCAGGTGGGGCTACTCCATGGCCGCATGAGCTCCGCCGATAAGGATGCCGCCATTACGGCCTTCCGCGATCGCCAAACCCAAATTTTGGTTTCTACCACCGTCGTTGAGGTGGGGGTGGACGTTCCCAATGCCAGTGTCATGCTGATTGAGCATGCTGAGCGCTTTGGCCTTTCCCAGCTGCATCAGCTCAGGGGACGAGTGGGACGCGGTGCGGACCAGTCCTATTGCCTATTGATGAGTAGTGGCAAAAGCGAAACGGCCCTGCAGCGACTGCGGGTGCTAGAACAATCCCAGGATGGCTTTTTTATTGCTGAGATGGATCTGCGTTTTCGGGGTCCAGGCCAGGTGCTAGGCACCCGCCAATCAGGTCTACCGGATTTTGCCCTGGCCAGCTTGGTGAACGATCAAGCGGTGTTAGAACTGGCCCGCAAGGCGGCTGAGCAACTGATTCAGCAAGATCCGAGCTTGGAACTGTGGCCACTGATTAAGAAAGAGTTAACCCGTCGCTACGAGAAAATGATGGGCGGAGCCATTTTTACTTAGGCTGTTTACTGGGGCCGTGCCCCCTAGGAACGTCTTCCTGGGAAAAGGGTTAGTAGACTGGCTGTGCCCACCATTCCGGCGGCTAGGCCAAACCCTAACCACAGCCCAAAGGGCAATGCAACGGAGCGAAAGGCCAGAAACTGTAGCGAGATGGGGGCTGCGTTTTGGACTGAGAGGATGGAGATCGCAACCACCAAAATTGCTGGAATTACCACAAGCAGAAATTTAGTCATACTTTCAGTGGTCACCTATGTTGTGACCTGACGTTGGTAACTATAGACGCAAAGCGATAGTACAAACCTGCGGAACAAACCTATCGTAGCCAAGTTAACATTTCCAAGCTGGCAATTTAAAGTAACTCAGCCCCCACCCGAAGGCAGAGGCTGAGTTACTTTTAGGTTTTAGATATAGAGGGAGTCCGTATAGGATGTCAGCCAACCACCTGAATCAGGATAATCGGCTCATAGTCGGGTTTCTGTATAACTTGTTCGTATGAACTTTACCTAAATTAACTCGATAGTTTTGTAACGTCCATAAATACAATGTGAGCATATTTGAAGAAATGTTAAAACCAGGTTGTCCCTCAGTACTTTTTCGGACCTAACAGCCTGTATTGATTGATTTGGCTTGCCTTTAAACCAACCCATTGACCATTCAACCTTTAAAGCCGAGGGGCTTCAACACTAGTGTTGAAGCCCCTCGGCTTTAAAGAATTCTGTATATGGCAATTGCTATAAGCCGCTCTGCATATAGAGTTAGGTTTAAGCTGCAAACGCAGTAGTCATAAAGTGTTCTTTCGAACTAAACCAAGACTACCCCAGGTTCTTAGTCAACACCCATCAACTTTGTGTGAACTTAAGTAACCATACATAGAAGAAAACCTTAAGATCCTTTAAGCATAGGGATTGAGTTTTTTTATGTCTGGGTAGAAATCTATCCCCATGATTAGCCAATAGCGATGCATGGTGAACGGAGCATGGTGAGCGGGTCATGATGAACGGGTCACTTCTAGGTAAATATGCTCCAAGGTCACGGGACTGCGGGCAATGGAATCCAGGGGAATGCCATCAAATCGATGGAGTAGCTCCTTTAGTTCTAGGCGCTCAGGAATCCAAAAGGCCAGCTGCGTGTCGTAGCGACGCATGGTAAATCCATGGGCAGCAGCCCTAGAGATCGCAGCCTCTTCCTCGGTGGTTTGCAGGGTGACCACCTCTTGTGCCGGAATGCGGGTGCGTAGCTCATTTAAGCTGCCCTGGGCCAGTAGGTGGCCTTGCTTCAGAAAGCCGATGCGATCGCACAGCCGCTCTGCCTCGTCCAACAGGTGGGTGGTCAACAAAATCGTTACCCCTTGCTGTTGCAGCTGTCGAATAAAATTCCACACCCCATAGCGGGCTTCAATATCTAGCCCTGTGGTGGGTTCATCAAGCACCACCAGCTTGGGCTGATGCACCATCGCCACCGCCAGACTCAGACGACGTTGCATGCCACCACTCAAGGCACCCACTACCGTATTGATCCGATCTTCAAGATTGACGGCCTGGAGGCAGGTCAGGATGCGTTGCGATCGCAACGGCCTAGATAGCCCATAAATCTTCGCAAAAAAGGAGAGGTTCTCCCCACAGGTCAAACTCTGATACAGCAGATTCTGCTGGGGCATAATCCCTAGGTGACGCTTGGTCTTTTCCGAGGCTGATTCTCCCGCGATTAACACTTGGCCCGTATCGGGTTGCAGCAAGCCACTTAGCAAATTAATAGTGGTCGTTTTACCCGCCCCATTCGGCCCCAATAAACCGTAGACCTCGCCTGGAACCAGCCCCAGGGTTAGATCCGTGAGGGCCTGATGTGGGCCAAATTTTTTTGATAGATTTTGAATATCCAGCACGCAGACCGAACTCGGCACAACTCCATGAGCCTATGGCATCAGCACTGTAACGTAAAGTCAAAGACAGATCCCTGCACAAGTGCTACTATTAACCATGGTCCCTGGCTAGCTTAAGTCAGATTCCAGGGCATGTAGCTCAGTGGATAGAGCATCAGATTCCGGTTCTGAGGGTCGGGGGTTCGAATCCCTCCATGCTCGTTTTAGTCTGACCACCCCAGGTATTGGCACCGCAGGTTTTCTCACCCAACTCCCGGTACTAATAGCCTAATCCCCAGGAAGCAATACACAGATAAAAAATACTTAAGTTTCAAAAAGCGAACCTCTTACCTTATATCCTTAGGGAGCAAGGGCGCTAAGAAAATCTTAAAATATCAATCGAGTTTCTGGATCTCGACACCCATAATTATTCGAGCGCTGATCTACATAAAAACCCGATATCCTGCATATCGATAACAGCACACCATTTAGATTATTCAATAAATACAATTAAACATTGCGTCATATCTATCTAAGTCTTGGCTGCACGTTTCCTAGTCGGAATTTATACGGCTCAAGCCTCCATGGCTGAGTCTCTCAAAAAAACGCTGGCCCACAGCCCATTTGCCATTAGTTGGAGCAAAACACAAACGGAGTTTGTGCAGTGGACTATCAGCAATCGTCATCGGATTGATTGTTTGGTAGTGCAACCGGCTCACAATGGAACTGACCTTTTGCACGAGTTTTGGGCGCGGGATATTTTGCTGCCCATTCTAATCGTCTCAGACCAAGAGTCAGTATTTCCCGATGCCAGCTACCATAGTGCTGTTATTCAGATTACTCCAGACGAAATAAATTCCATTGAGAGTAAGGTTCGGGAAGCCATTAATCAGTTCCTGCAGTTGCCAGCAAACAAAAATTCCTTGACCGATCATGAAGATGATACAAAGGATAATCGTCTCTTCTTATTGAGCCTGCAGCAACAGCGATTAACCGAAAAACTCCACGAGCGTCTTGGGTATTTGGGCGTGTACTACAAGCGAAATTCACAGAATTTTATCCGCAACATGAGCTTGGAAGAGCGTCATGAGTTTATTGACCAGCTACGTCAAGACTATCGACAGATTATTTTGAGCTACTTTTCATCAGATGATAAAAGTCTGAATCAACGCATTGATGATTACGTTAACCTCGCATTTTTTGCCGATGTATCTATTTCAAAGGTGGTCGAAATTCACATGGAGCTAATGGATAATTTTTCCAAACAGCTCAACATGGAAGGTCGGAGCGAAGAAATTTTGCTGGACTATCGCCTTACTCTGATCGATGTGTTAGCTCATTTATGTGAGATGTATCGCCGGTCCATCCCCCGTGAAATTTAACGTCACCCATACCCATGCATTGCCCAATCATACCTGTGGACCTTTATCCTCCGCATTCGCCACAATTTCGGGAGCCTTCTAATGGCCTATAAAAAAACCTACATTCTAAAACTCTACGTTGCCGGAAATACCCCCAACTCCACCCGAGCACTCAAGATGCTCAATACGATTCTGGAGGAAGAATTTCAAGGGGTTTATGCCCTCAAGGTGATTGACGTCCTGAAAAATCCACAACTGGCCGAAGAAGATAAAATTTTGGCCACACCGACTCTGGCAAAAATTTTACCGCCCCCCGTCCGTAAAATCATTGGCGACCTATCTGATCGTGAGCGGGTACTGATTGGATTAGACTTGCTCTATGATGAGCTGAGGGAAGACGACTAGCGATGGCAGGACTGTCTAAGCAGCAGCCCTGAAAGCGACTATTTAGAATAAACGCACTAGTCACCCATACGATCTAGAGTGTACTCAACGCCTTTAGACGTCACCTCTACAGTGGTTAGTCCTGATTGTGGCGGCGTTTCCAGTATCATCTAGACCCATAACCTATGCAAACTAGCGGGTGCTGACAGGTTGGGTCGGTATTTGAGCTACATACTGGCAAGAATTAGCCCCAACGCTTGCCCTAGATAACTTAACCTGTTGAAATATTAAGTAATGCTCTTTTCTCCGACCGTATTTTTTTAACAGGCCAATTTACGAAACCATGACTCAGTCTTTTCAAGGTGAGCCCCCCTCGACTAGTAGTTCCCTATCGGGCGTCAAGAAAATTCGTACCATGATGGAAGGGTTTGACGACATCAGTCATGGTGGTCTCCCCGCTGGCCGCTCTACACTCGTCAGTGGGACCTCAGGCACTGGTAAAACCCTGATTGCTGTGCAGTTCCTATACAATGGCATCACCGATTTTGATGAGCCTGGGGTATTTATTACCTTTGAAGAATCTCCGGCTGACATCATTCAAAATGCCTGCAGTTTTGGGTGGGACTTACAGAAACTGATTGATGATGGCAAGCTATTTATCCTGGACGCGTCTCCCGATCCCGAGGGGCAGGAGATCGTCGGTAATTTTGACCTGTCGGCTTTGATCGAGCGCATTCAGTATGCCATTCGTAAATACAAAGCGCGGCGGGTATCGATTGATTCGGTAACGGCTGTTTTCCAGCAATACGATGCGGCTGGAGTAGTCCGTCGTGAAATTTTTCGATTGGTGGCCCGTCTCAAGCAAATGGGTGTGACCACCCTCATGTCCACGGAGCGGGTGGAAGAATATGGCCCGGTTGCGCGGTTTGGTGTAGAAGAATTTGTTTCAGATAATGTGGTGATCGTGCGCAATGTGCTCGAAGGCGAACGCCGCCGTCGCACTATTGAAATTTTAAAGCTGCGGGGTACCACCCATATGAAAGGGGAATACCCGTTTACCATTACCCATAATGGCATCAATATATTCCCGCTGGGAGCCATGCGACTTACCCAACGTTCCTCCAATGTGCGTGTTTCCTCCGGTGTGGAGACCTTAGATAAAATGTGTGGCGGCGGGTTCTTTAAGGATTCGATTATTTTAGCGACGGGCGCGACGGGCACAGGGAAAACACTGTTTGTCAGTAAGTTTATTGAAAATGGTTGCCAGGCTAAGGAACGCGCTATTTTATTTGCCTATGAGGAATCGCGGGCACAGCTGTCGCGAAATGCCTATTCTTGGGGAATTGACTTTGAGGAGTTGGAGCAGGCGGGGCTCCTCAAAATTATCTGCGCCTATCCTGAGTCAGCGGGTCTGGAGGATCATTTGCAGATTATTAAATCTGAAATCGCTGAGTTTAAACCCTCTCGGATCGCGATTGATTCTTTGTCGGCTCTTGATCGCGGTGTTAGCAATAACTCCTTTCGTCAGTTTGTCATTGGGGTAACTGGCTATGCCAAACAGGAGGAAATCACGGGTTTCTTTACCAATACCACGGAGCAATTTATGGGCTCCCACTCGATTACAGATTCCCATATTTCCACCATCACAGACACTATCTTGATGTTGCAGTATGTGGAAATTCGAGGTGAGATGTCGCGGGCATTGAACGTATTTAAGATGCGGGGATCAATGCATGATAAGGCCATTCGGGAGTATACGATCAGTGCCAATGGTCCTGAAATTAAGGATTCCTTCCGTAACTTAGAGCAGATCTTCAGCGGCTCCCCCAGACGGGTCTCTGTTGATGAGAAAAGTGAGCTATCACGCATCATCAAAGGTGTACAACCGAGCGATTCAGAATAAGTTGCTTGGTATGCTGTCCATAGGTTTTGCTATTTTTTATTATCTATAACTCTTAGGCATCACCTATGGTAAAAAAAACCTGGGCGCAAAGCTATTAATGGAGATGTGCAGGGATGTGCCGTTAGGATTGAGCGCCGGTGATCACTAGCTGCTGATCGATCACTTCGATGTTTTCTAGGGTTAGACCTTGCTGGGTGAGGATGGCATTGAGACGCTGTTCTATTTCACTGGTCGATAAGCCCATTTCCTCGGCTACATTCGCCATGGGTAAGGTAAATTGCCCTAGCTTTAAACTGAGATCCTGCTTCAAATTAATTTTGCCGTCCTGCACCTGAGGTCGCGCCACGATGCCCATGTAAATATCACGATTGGCTAACATGGGTGCCACACTTGTGAGTTGGTCCAGCCCCGTTTGCACATCGGCGGGTAGGCTTTCGCGGGGTAGTTCGGATAGGTTGAGGACGGCTCCTGTTTCGATGCGATCGCCTTCGAGGATTGTGTGCATGGATGATCCATCGGGCAAGAGCTGAGCAATACCCGGCTGACTGGAAAGTGTACCATTGACCAGTTGATTCAGTTGGGCCTCGTCCAGGGTGAGACGAACTTGGCCATTTTCACGGGTAACTCTGGATAGTTGTTGCTCGATTGACAGGGGTTGAGATAGGGCACTGGAGTCTGTCGATGGATTCGTTTGTGCTCCATCAGTACCCTGGGCTGATGGGTCGCTAAAGTCTGGGGTCTTTGTTGCCGCATCAGCGGGGTTTGTATCTCGGTTTGGGTTTTCCCTACTAGCATTGTTAGTCACGCTATACCAACCGTAGGCGAAGCTGCCGCCCACTATTGCTGACACCATGACCAGGCAGAGGAGTAATGCTGTTTTTTTCATGGCGTTGTGCTCATAAAGGACCCTGCCCTCAAATCTTTCACAGTTTAGCGTTGACATCAGCCTAGGAAACCTCTTTTACGGTCTGTTCGGCGATGGGGGATGGTCCTGATGCTGTAAGCCAGTAATATGGGAAGCACATTGCCCATGCCATACATCATCTTCACTATGCTAAAACGTCTGCTGGTTTGCTGTTTGGTGGTCAGCGTCTGGCTCAGTACATCTGCCGTAGCCTGGGCAGAGCCTGCTCCCCAACTGTTTGATGTGAACTGTGCTGGGTGCCATCCCAATGGCGCTAATATTATCCGTCGTGGCAAAAATCTGAAGCAAAAGGCGTTGAGTCGTCATGGCTATACGTCAGTGGATGCGATCGCAACACTCATCACCAACGGCAAAGGCCTCATGAGCCCCTATGACGATCGGCTCAGTGAAGACGACATCATCAACTTAGCCAATTACGTATTGGAACAGGCGGCGAACAACTGGCAACCGGCAAAGTAATTTACTATTGCAAAAAGCCATTCCCTATCCTCACTGTGCAGCTTAACCAAGTCATTATTGTTCACAAAGCAGGCAACCTCCAAAGCAAAAGCTGGGCCGAAAACTGTGCCCGAAAACTAGAGAAACGCGGTGTCAATGTACTGCTTGGCCCCAGTGGAGCCAGAGATAACCCCTATCCCGTTTTCTTAGCTTCTGCCAGTCAGCCCATCGATTTGGCATTGGTGTTAGGGGGGGACGGGACAGCCTTGGCGGCAGCCCGCCATTTAGCCCCTGAAAAGATTCCCATCTTGGCGGTTAACATCGGCGGGCACCTAGGATTTCTCACCGAGTCATCGGATGAGATTGATGATTTTGATACCATCATCGACCGACTCCTAAATGATCGTTATGCGGTGCAACAGCGCATGATGCTGCAGGCCTCTCTCCACGAAGGGAACCGCAGTAACCGGGAACCCCTGAGCGAAGTGTACTGGGCCTTAAATGAAATGTGTGTCAAACCGGCCTCCCCCGACCGCATGATCACCTCAATTTTAGAAATGGAAATTGATGGGGAGGTGGTAGACCAGTACCAGGGAGATGGTTTGCTGATCAGTACGCCCACCGGCACCACCGGCTATACGGTGGCCGCCAATGGGCCCATTGTTCATCCTGGGATGGATGCCATTGTGGTCACTCCTATTTGTCCCTTAAGTTTATCCAGTCGCCCAGTGGTGTTACCGGCGGGTAGTGTGGTCAGCGTCTGGCCCTTAGCAGACCCTGCTATGACCACGAAACTATGGATAGATGGGGTGTTAGCCACCTCAATTTGGCCCGGTCAGCGGGTGGATATTTTTATGGCAGAGCATATGGCTAAGTTTGTGTTGCTTCGCCAAAACCAGTCCTATTATCAAACGCTACGTAACAAGCTATTGTGGGCCGGAGCAAGAATCAATTACACCAACAACCACCGAAACTAACTACTGGAGCCGCTCCGTATTACCTTTACCCCTGACCCAGCCCTCTAGGCCATCAACGCGTATTTTTAACCACCGTTCGCCAGATTCTTCCAACACATCAACGGTTTCGTCATAGTCAACACCACCGACGGAATCATATTCATTCCCGGGGCCAGACCGGACTAGTAAACCAGAGCCATAGGTAACTTTCACCTGATACAGCACATTGGCATCGTCTACTGTGCTAGCTTCAGGAGCCTCATCTTCAGAGGGTTTTTCTGGGGCTGGGGTACTAGCCGCATCAGTACTAGCGACCTGGGGCTTGGCTGGCGAGTCATTATCGTAAACGGGGCGTTCTGGTAGGCTCGATAGCTGGGTTAAGAAATAACGGGCTGTGGCAGCCCCGGCTAGGGAGATGACCAATAGGGAAATCGCCACCCCTATCACCAACTTGGTCAGTCCAAGCAAGAAGTCTGATGGGTTAAAACGCTTTGCTGCCATAGCTGCTATAGAAAATAGGGATAGTCAAGGATTGCCCTACGTTTATACCTCATTTTCTGCAAAAAGATATCCGACATACAGCCAAGTAACTAGCAGGGGGCAACCTAAAATCCGGTATTTTCGAACCCCTTCATGACCGCATCAATAAATTGTGCCCCTAGTTTCACAGAGAGCAGGCCGCAAGATATCACTACAAATAATATTAGTCCTAACTGTAATTTTGTAATGTCCTGCCAGGCTCTAATGTCTGAATAGAGTAAGGGCAGCAACATTAGAAAACTACCTACTGCCGCCCCAGCAAAAAATCTCATGTATGGGCTAAGTACCTTGGTTTTGTCACTAGATGCCATATGTCTGGACACTCCAAATTGGCTGATGTACTCACCATAAGTCTACAGTCGATCAAATCCCATTCCAGATCAAGGCCTAACCTTCTAGATCTTTCATGCGATCGCTAAGCATAGACTGCCGCGATGCCATGCGGGCTTTCCCAGATGCTGCCCATGCCAATAGGGCATCCACCTGATCTTTGGCCGTTCGAGCCAGGGGTACTAGCTGACTTGCCGCCTCTAAAATGTCATCCACCGTAAAATCTCGATTTTGGCTAAAGCCAATGTGCATCGCTTCAATCAGAGTCTGCTCAATTTCAGCCCCCGAGAAATCCGGCGTCTCATAGGCTAGACGACTGGTGTCATAGCTTTTGACATTGTGGGGCCGCAGGCGACTCAGATGCACATTGAAAATGGCATCCCGCTCAGCCTGACTGGGTAAACTCACAAAGAAAATTTCATCAAACCGGCCACGTCTGACCAGTTCTGGCGGCAGCGACCCAATATTATTGGCCGTGGCCACCACAAAAACGGATGAGGTTTTCTCTGATAGCCAGGTAATAAATGTGCCAAAAACCCGGCTAGTCGTGCCCGAGTCCCCCCGTCCTTCAAACCCAGCAAATGCTTTATCAATCTCATCGATCCACAGCACACAGGGCGCTAGGGCCTCCGCCAGCTGAATCATCTGCCGCGTCCGGGCCTCCGACTCCCCCACCAGACCGGCAAAGAGACGACCCACATCTAGCCGCAGCAACGGCAGCTGCCAATGGTGGGCAATGGCCTTAGCCGTTAAGGACTTCCCCGTCCCCTGAATCCCCACTAGCATCAGCCCTCGAGGATGGGGCAACCCGTACTGTCGAGCCCTTTCAGAAAATGAGCTACCCCGCTTCATCAGCCAGTCTTTCAAGTTATCCAACCCGCCAATATCAGAGATTTTTTGGGTTGCCGGATAGAAATCCAAAATTTGGGTCTGACGGATCGTTTGCCGTTTTTCTTCTAGAATCAGGTCAATATCATCTAGGCTAAAAGCTCCATTGGTGGCAATACCCCGTGCCAATACTCGGCGGATACGCTCCATGGACAGTCCCTGGCAAGACTGCACTAGGGCGTCCATGGCTTTCGGCTCTGGTAGGCTACCCATGGCTCCCAGTAATGCCTCAATTGCTTGCCGAATCTCACCTACCGTGGGTAAAGGAAACTCCAAGACTGTTAGCAATTCGCTCAGTTCATCGGGAATTGTGAGTTGGGATGATAGGACAATGATGTTTTTCGGCTGAGACTTGAGTAGTCGAGCTAGGTTACGCAGCTTGCGCGAAACAGAAATGTCATCCAAGAAACGATGAAAGTCCCGCAGGATGAAGACAGTAGGAGCTGCAGCCGGCAGTTTTTCGACAAATTCCAGCGCCTGTAGCGGATTTCGACGGCCCGCCCCCGCATCTGTGGGGTTGCCTTGGTAACCATCCACAAAGTCCCAAGTATAAACAGTCCGATTTCCGGTTTTAGCCGCCACTGACGCAATCGACTCCTCGGCCCGTTCTTCTTCGCGGGTAGGGATATAAATTAACGGGTACCGCGCCCGCAGCAGTAGTCCTAACTCCTGATCAAATGCCATAGAAAACCCATTGAAACCGCTAATCGGACAGCTGCTGTTTGAGGGCAGATAGGGCGGACCAGCGCTGATCTGTAGCTGTGTTAGCGTCCTCTTCACTCGCCAGGGGATGACTAATTCCCTTACAGGCTGGGTCACATATCTGCCGCTGAGGAATGGCTAAACATAGTTGCTCATAGAGCCACTGACCGGGTTCAAAATGTCCCTGGGGTGGCAGTGTTTCAATCAACTCGTCCAACCCCACTTCCACTTCTTCGCCATGGGCTTCTGGCTGAGGCTCTTGCAACCAAATAAACTCCGATGTGTCCACCTGTATGCGGGTATTGTAATTTTTTAAACAGCGGTGGCAGCTAAGGGTAGCAATGGTTTCGGCCTGGGCAGCCACATCTAAAAAAGTACCGCGATGCTGAATCTGAATGCGGCCTTTCACCGGTGTGAGCGTCTCCAACTCACTCAGGTAATCATTGACCTCAATGATCCGCGTCTTGCCCGGATCTTTAACTAAATGGGGAATGTATATTCGCTGTATGGGCCGCTGCATAATCGACTCCAAGGGCCAAGAGGAAAAAATTGAACGGGGCACAATGCTCCAATACCATCAACTCATTTCCTGAGGACATGTCTTACCTATGGGATTCAGACATGGGACTCAGATATGGGCACCTAGGCATCGGAGTGATCCGAGGCATCGGAAGATTCATCACTTCCCAACGGACGAACCACTAACCGACGATCGGGTTCTCGGCCACGGCTAAAGGTTTCTAAGCCACCGTGGGCTTTCAACAAGGTATGTAACTGCCGCCGTTCTGCTGAGGATAAGTCGGCCACTTCATGTTCTCCACCGCTAGCTAAGGCGGCGGCGGCGGCGTTTGCTGCAATTGCCTTTAGTTCATCTTGGCGCTTTTGCCTGTAGCCCTGCAGTTCAATGGTGTAAGACTGCTGTTCTGTTGGCTCTTTGCCAATGTTTAGAACGGTATTGGCCAAATACTGGATGGCATCTAAAACGCGACCTTGTTCACCCAGTAGGGCATCAATTTGCTCCTGGGTTAGGGAGTCGTCCTCAATGGTCAGCCAAAAACTGCTATCTCCCAGCTCATCGGCTACGTGCTCACCGATGACAGTGGTCTGAAGCCCTTGATGGCCTAGCAGTTGTGATAGCCATTCAATACCACCCTGATCTTGCTGCTCGCCCATAAATTCTCTATACCTGTTTCAGCGCTGCTCATGCCAACCACAAGTTTACCGTTCCCTAACTGTTAGAGACCTTTTTTGGGGACCCGCCGCCAGATTTCTTATTACCTTTCGAACGGTTAGTCCCAGACTTATTTTCAGTTGACTTATTGCTCTTAGCTGACTCTTTAGCTGTAGATTTGCTGGCGGTATTATTTTTTTTGTCCCCATCTTTGCCGGTCGCTTTCTTGGAACCAGGCTCAAATGCTAGGGCACCTCGATCAGCACTCGCTGCTTTTGCTTCCTGCTCATCTACCAAAGCCTGGATATTTGCAGGTAACGGCTCTTTGGAAAGAATAAAAGACTGGGCTGTCTGAAAAACGTTGGCTAAAACCATGTATAGCAGCACACCGGCAGGCAGTGGGAAGAACAAAAACATCCCTGAAAACAATACAGGGGTGAGTTTTGTAATCGTTTCCTGTTGGGGATTATCGCTGGAAGACTGGCCTGACAAAAGCTGGTTGACATAGAGGCTGATGCCGAAGAACAGGACCATGCCGAGGATATCCCAGTGAATTTCCCCTTCATCGCCAAGGGCACCAATGCGCCCCAGTTCTTTGATGAATAGAAATCCTTTGGTTGCGGCTAAGCCGGGAACCTTGGCTTGAACGGTTACATCACCAGGGGCAAGGGCGGTAATCTGACCGTTCTGATCGATTTGGATTAGCTCTTGACCTTTGGTAATTTCCCACTGGGGAATAAATATCGATGGATCTTCAGCATACTTCTCAGCTAGCTGGGCGATGGACTCACCCTCGGGTGTTTGCAGGCGGACTAAAGCGGTATCGCCCACGGTAATCCGATTGCCACCAGGCAAAACGGGGGCTAGGGGGAAATGCTGGCCATCAGCAATGTATAGACTGGATAGTTTGGCTGAAAACGCTTGGGGTTGGACTTGCTCGATGACGTCTTGGGGAAGAATTTGCAGGTTAACCGGGTAGGTAATGTCGGAAAACGGCGACCCCCGCAGGGTGGCAAAGAGGGCAAAGAGTATGGGCATTTGCAGCACCACGGGGAAGCAGCCTGCTAAGGGGTTGCCAAACTCTTTGTAAACCCCGCTCATTTCTTCCTGTAGTTTGGCCGGGTCATCCTTATGGCGATCTTGGATTTCCTTGACTTTCTTTTGCATGAGGGGCTGGGTGATCTTCATGCGACGCATATTGCGAATCGACCCGGCATTGAGCGGGTAGAGGGCAAAGCGGATAAGAAGAGTCAAGGCCACAATGGCTAAACCATAACTAGGCACAATCCCATAGAAAAAATCTAGGATTGGCAACATTATGTTGTTGGTCAGAAATCCAATACCGAAATCCATGCGCGCTTACCGAGCAAATTGCATACCGAACTCTAATGTATCTGAATATTGCAGACCTTAGGGTGATTCAAGATAAAAAGGACCAGTTATTAACCCAGGTAAAGAACTGGGCTGGCGGTGTTCTACCTTTTAGATGACGGTTATTCCCCCTTGGAAGTGGCCGGAATCAAGTCAGGCATCTCTGACCCTTAAATTTTCACCTGACTGGCTGCTTGGGCTTTGGGTGAAATGTGCTCCATAATTTTGTCATGGAGTTCACGGAAGTTGGGTAATGCCCTGAGTTCAAGACGGCTGCCATCTTTTAACTGTACGGCCATATCTCCCCACAGTCCTAACCCACGGGGGACAACAGCTACACGGGTCACTTCTGAGTAGATCAGATCGGTCCGATTGCGTCCCATCCATCCACCGGTGACAGAAATGCGACGGCTGGTGATGCGGTAGCGAACCCAGATGGCCCGAATAATGGCTCCAATGGTGATGGGAATAAATACCACCGTGATGGCTAGTACACAGTGAAATATCAGATCCCCGATGTGGGGTCCGCCTTCGTAGTAAACATCTTCTTTAATTGCCATCCAGCACCTCCAGCGCAGTTAATAGACTTTCTAATTCTCGCAAAAAATCGTAATATTTGCAGTCTATTGCTGTTGTTCGCACATTGATCACGACCCACCAAGCTCCGGTGGCTCTGGGAAGTAAGGTGCTAAGGGCTGCGTGAATCTGACGTTTGAGGCGATTGCGCACCACTGCGCGCTTGTGTACCTTGCGGCTAATGGAGACGCCAAAACAAATACCCGATGACAGATCCTTCGGAGACCTGTCATCGGGTACTGGATTTTTTAGGGCTTTGATGGCTAAGTACTGACTACCTAAGCGCCGACCCTGGTGGTAAACCTTAGAGAATGAGCGCGGAGACCGCAGCCGATGTTGACTTGGTAGTGCCACGGATGCGATCGCAACTCAACTAACTATGATTAGACCGCTAGGCGTTCACGGCCCTTCTTGCGGCGAGCTTGAATGACTCGACGGCCATTCACAGTTCGCATACGGACACGAAAGCCAGAAACGCGCTTCCGCTTACGAGATGTACCGCCCAGGGTGCGCTTAGTCATGGCGATTGCTCCTAAATCTGCTCAAACGAAAAATTACTATTTGCGCCCATCGACGCGGTTTCTGATCGTAACATGCCCTAGGCCATGGCGGTAATAGAATTTATTCGGGTATTTCGTAGGCCACCAGCATTTCCCAGGTGCCAATGTAGTTAGGCAGCTCTTGCCCCCGTTCAACCACCTGTAAATTGGTCCGCACGACTAGGCCCCGATTAGGATTACGCACCTTACCAAATTCAATGGTGAAGGAACGATCCGCTGGGATGTCCTCAGCCAAAAAGATTTCAATCTTATCCAGCTCATCCGACAGATCATTAGCGCCACTAAAAACCCGATCGTCCCAGCGTACTTCATCCACAGCTATGGGCTCACCCTCACTATCTATGCGGCCGTAGCGCACGGAAATTTCATCTAAATTGATGCTGCCACGGTACTCGGTGAACGTCTCAGGAATCGTCACAATCAGAGTAGAGGCTGCCGCCTGCAGCTTATCGCTGCCCACTTCCAGCTCGTAACGAGCGCGGGTATTGCGACGAGTATTATTTCGCAGGTTATAAGTCAGGCGATACTCAGCATCAACACCACCAAAAATAGTGAGACCGTCAGTGTTGTAGCTATCCTGAGCCAGGGTAGGCACACTCAAACTGGTAATAGCAGCAGACGACAGCATTAGGCCAACTAAACCCCACTGCATTATTTTTTTAGGTGTCATGACTTACTCCTAGCGCTCGAAACTAAAAAGACTTGGGACTCGTTTAGAACTATCACAGGGACCGGGTAGCGATTCAATCGTCGGGGGACGGTTTTTACAATTGACCCCACCGATGATGATTGACTGATGCCAACTGCCTGAATAGGTGACTGGAGGAACCATAAACGTAAAGCTTGAGGGCGATCGCAGACCTCTATGGCAATCGTTTACAGTACGCAACTTTTCTCAAGAGTAGCATATATAACATTTTATCAAGCGGTGAACCAACCCCACCCCCTTTACCTTGTCAACGGTTATTTAGACCATTGTCAATGCTAGATTTTCTGATCGAAAGGTAAATCTTCCTAAAGCAAGCTGCACTTTTCAATAGTTAAATCGTCAGAATAAAAAGTACGTTCTCTAAAGGATTTATTGTCAGAATTACGAATGAATGTTACAGACAGTTCAGGTTTCTTCTGATGAAGCATAAGCCTTTGCTCATATGGCTTTCTGCCATCAGTCAAGGGCTGTAGAATCGCCGATTAAGTCCATTAATTGCATCCAGTCATAGGTCCTCAAAACCTAGTGGAATAGAACTTTATACCCAGTTTAATAGATGAATCTAGCTCTGTTAAGCCATGGGATTAACGGTTCGTGTTTCAGTTGCGAAAAACTACTAAATCTAACCACTAAATCTAAAGTTATTCCTGTTGGATTGAGATCAATTGTGATCCCGCTTCCATAGTGTTTTTAACAATCGTTAGCCCAGCTAGTTAAAAAGGATTTACCATGACCATCGCTCTCGATAAAGGTGCCGTTGACCAACAGTCATCGCCACCTAGTCGCCCAAAACGCGTCGGGATACCGAAAGAGATTGCACCGGGTGAATGCCGTGTTGCCGCCACTCCCAAAACTGTTAAAAAACTCCAATCCCTGGGCTTCGAAGTTTTGATTGAGCAAGGGGCTGGTGAACGGGCCGAGTTCTCAGACCAGGCCTACCGCGAAGCGGACTGCCAGGTGGTCGGTAATGCCAGGGAACTATGGGACCAGGCAGACATCGTGCTCAAGGTGGAGCCCCCTGCCCATCACCCAGACTTTAACTGCGATGAAACTGCGCTGGGTCATGACGGCCAAACCCTCATCAGCTTTCTCTGGCCTGCTCAAAATGCTGACTTGGTCCAGCAGCTAGCGGCAAAGCAGATGACGGCCCTGGCCATGGACTCGGTTCCCCGGATCAGCCGTGCCCAGAAAATGGACGCCCTCAGCTCCATGGCTAACGTGGCCGGATACCGCGCCGTGATTGAAGCTGCTAATAACTTTGGGCGCTTCTTCACCGGACAGATTACTGCTGCCGGTAAAGTGCCCCCAGCCAAAGTTCTGGTGATCGGTGCTGGTGTTGCCGGTTTAGCTGCCATTGGTGCGGCCAAAAGCTTGGGAGCTATTGTCCGTGCCTTTGACACCCGGCCCGTGGTGAAAGAGCAAGTCGAAAGCATGGGTGCCCAGTTTTTAGAGCTGGAATTTGAAGAGGACGGCTCTGGTTCCGGTGGTTATGCCAAAACGATGAGTAAGGAATTCATCGCGGCAGAGATGGCCCTGTTTGCGGAGCAGGCCAAAGAAGTGGACATTATTATTACCACGGCGCTGATCCCCGGCAAACGAGCGCCCCTACTGGTGACCAAAGACACCGTAGAACTCATGAAGCCCGGTTCCGTAGTGGTGGACATGGCCGCTGCCCAGGGGGGCAACTGTGAAGTCTGCCGACCTGGCGAAGTCTATCGCCACCATGGTGTGACAATTGTCGGTCTGACCGACTTGGCTAGCCGGATGGCCGGGCAGTCTAGCCAGCTTTATGGCATGAACCTCTACCACCTACTCAACGACATGGGTGGTTCCGAAGGGTACAGCGTGAACTTCGATGATGAAGTGGTGCGGGGGGCTTTAGTCAGTCATGAGGGTCAGGTAACCTGGCCGGCGCCTATGCCTGAAAAACCGGCACCGGCAAAAGTTGAGTCGACTCCAGCAACAACCGATGCGGCTGCGGCTGGTGCACCTAAAATTTCACTGCCCTGGAAGTGGATTGGTGTAGCCTTTGCGGCCATTGCCCTGATTGGGGTTGGTATCGGTGCGCCGTCTTCCTTCCTTTCCCACTTCACCGTGTTTATCCTGGCCTGTTTTGTGGGCTGGCAGGTGATTTGGAATGTTTCCCCATCACTGCATACTCCCTTGATGAGTGTGACCAATGCCATTAGCGGCATCATCATTATTGGCGGCATGCTACAGATTTCTGGGCAAGCGATGTCACCTACGGTGATTTTGGGTGCTGTTGCCATCTTTATCGGCACGATCAACATTGCCGGCGGGTTCTTGGTGACCCAGCGGATGTTGAAGATGTTTCGGAAGTAACCCTCATCCCCTGGCTCCTTCTCCCTAGGGAGAAGGGGGATAGGAAAATCCCCATCCCTTGGCCCCTCATCCTAAATCCCTCTTCCCAGAGAGAGGGACTTTGCTCCTACTTTGCTCCTTTAGGCATTCTCTACAACTTTTATTCCATGTCTAACAATCTTGTTGCGGTGGCCTATTTGGCTGCCATTGTTCTCTTCATTCTCAGTTTGGGTGGTCTCTCTAATCAAGAAAGTGCTAAGCGCGGCAATATCTACGGCATTGTCGGTATGATTATTGCCCTGGTGGCTACAGCCTTGAGTGCTCAAGTGAGTGCCTATAGCCTGTTGGTAGTGGCCATTGTGCCTGCTGTTGCCATTGGTGGTTTAGTTGCGTCCCGCGTGGAAATGACTGAAATGCCTGAGCTAGTTGCTATTCTCCATAGCTTTGTGGGTCTGGCTGCTGTGTTGGTGGGTTTAGCCAGTTATTTAGGCCCCGATCCCACCCTGGTGGGGGCGGAGGAAACCATCCACAAGTTGGAAATCTACATTGGTATCTTCATTGGTGCCCTGACGTTTACCGGGTCCGTGGTGGCCTTTGGTAAACTGCGGGCGATTATTAGCAGTAAGCCATTGATGCTGCCTGCTCGGCATTTTCTGAATATTGCCATGTTAGTGGGTACCGTCATCCTGGGTGTTTTGTTCATGGGGGCAGAGGGCACTGAAGGCTTTAACTATGTCTTGGGCATGGTGGCCATTGCCTCTGTCCTGGGCATTCACCTGGTGGCGGCGATTGGTGGTGCTGATATGCCCGTGGTGATCTCCATGCTCAACAGCTATTCCGGCTGGGCAGCGGCGGCGGCGGGATTCATGCTTTCCAACGATCTGTTGATTGTCATCGGCGCACTGGTGGGTAGCAGCGGAGCGATCCTCAGCTTCATTATGTGCAAGGCGATGAACCGCTCCTTCTTTAGCGTTATTCTCGGTGGCTTTGGCCAGGGTTCTGGCAAAGGCGGTAGTGCTAAGGCGGTCGAAGGCACCATCAATGAAACGGACATTAATGGCACCCTAGAATTGTTAGCCGATGCCCAGAGTGTGATTATTACCCCTGGTTACGGTATGGCGGTGGCCCAAGCCCAGCATGCAGTATCTGAAATCACGCGGATCTTAACCAAACGCGGCGTCAATGTTCGTTTTGGCATTCACCCTGTAGCGGGTCGTTTGCCCGGTCACATGAATGTGTTGATGGCTGAGGCGAATGTGCCCTATGACATTGTGTTGGAGATGGATGAAATTAATGATGATTTCCCTGAGACTGATGTGGTGTTGGTGATTGGCGCGAATGATACGGTGAACCCCAGTGCCATGGAAGATCCGGAGAGTCCGATTGCAGGGATGCCGGTGTTGGAAGTGTGGAAGGCTCGCAATGTTGTTGTAATGAAGCGAGGGATGGCGGCTGGCTATGCGGGTGTGGAGAATCCGTTGTTCTTTAAGGACAATACTCAAATGTTGTTTGGTGATGCGAAAGCTAATACCAATGCAATTTTGGGTCGCTTGCAGGAGTCTGAAACCGCAGCGAAGCCTACCTTAGCTACGGTGTAGACGATCGAACGGACTAGCGCTCTAGGTCTTTGAGGATAAACAAGGGAGTTCACCATTGTGGACTCCCTTTATTGTTTGAGGGACACCAACTTACATGCCATCTGGCAGAAAACTCTCCAATATGCCTAAAAGGCCGGGTAAAACATTTTGTGCGATAATTCAACGGCATGAAATCCAGGCAGCCCCGGAGTTTAGCAATGGCTGGCTAGGGAGCATGTGTCTTTTCTTATATCGCTAATAGGCTGGGTTAAGACTCTGTTAGGGCTTGTTAGGTGCAATGCTTCGCGATCGCAACTTCTCAACTAACGTTTCAACCCTTGCTTGGACATTGCCCCGTTCCTGCTGAGTGGTATCCAGTGCTTGCAGAGCTGCATTCTGTTCCTCGACAATGGGGGTACCCTGGACAGTAACTAGGCCAATCGTTGTTCAGGGACGTCATTGTCTAATGCTAAAACGCTTAGCCCACTGGATGGAATCAAACTGGGTGACACCGGCCTATAGCGGCTGGGTCTTACTCGGGTTCACCCTATGTATATTCGGTGCCGCCACTAACACCATGGCCGGTTGGCTCTATGTGATTAGCGGGGTGACCATTGCCCTGCTATCGGTATCGTCGATTTTGCCCCAGCGGTCGTTGCAGGGACTGGCGATTAGTCGCCCATTGCCTGTGCCTGTGTCGGCTGGGGAAGCTGTGTCGATGGTGGTGACGGTAGAAAATACCACTGCTCACCCCAAAAGTTTGATGCAGGTGCAAGACCTGGTGCCTGCGGCCTTAGGGGGGCAGCAGGTCCGGGCCATTGCCACCCTAGCCCCCCAATCCCAACATACCTGGCGTTACGAAATTCCGACGGAAAGACGCGGTATCTATACTTGGTCAGAGGTCCGTTTACGCACAGCGGCCCCCTTGGGCCTATTCTGGTGCAGTCGTTTACACCCAGCCAAGGCCAAAGCCATTGTCTACCCGCAAATTTTGCCTCTGGATCGCTGTCCGGTGATTGATAGCCTGGGGGAGGAAACTGGGCAGAGGCGGCTCCAAAAAGCTGAATTCAATGCCAGTGGGACAGAAGGTTTGACCCGTGCATTGCGGCCCTATCGTTGGGGAGACCCCACCCGATTAATCCACTGGCGCACCAGTGCCCGCTATGGAGAATTGCGGGTGCGAGAGTTAGAGGTGTTGACCAGCCACCAAAGTTTGATTATTGCCTTAGATACATCCACCGCTTGGGACCTGGATAGCTTTGAGCGGGCTGTGATTGCGGCTGCTTCGCTCTATCACTACGGTCAGAAAAACGGTTTGGCCACCCAGTTTTGGAGTGCCAAAACGGGTCTGGTGTCGGATATGACCGCTGTTTTAACCGTGTTAGCGGGGATTCAGTTTAATGATGGCGGCGATCATAAACTCCCCGCGCCGCCTTTGGTGTGGCTTACCGCCCAAGCTGGTAGACCCTTGCCGGTCAACAGTGCTGAGATTTTGTTTTTACCGAAGACAGCGGCCCATTCTAGTGATACTTTCCAGGGTGAGGTGACGGGTATCGTGATTAATCCCACCGATGATTTACAACGGCAGTTGCAGGGCTAGCCTTTGGCTGTGCTGATGACAGATCATTTGTTCTCAGGTGTTCTCAGGTCCCATCCCCCGAGGATTAGCTAGACTGGAGTTAACACTCAACCTAGCGTCCAGAGGGGGAGCATGATGGCTCAGCTAAAAGCCCGTCGCCCGGAGAATGTGGAGGGTGATATTTTTGTCGATACCACCTGTATTGACTGTGATACCTGTCGCTGGATGGCTCCCGATGTGTTTGGTCGAGCGGGCAGTATGTCAGCAGTCCATACCCAGCCCATGACATCGGAAGAGAGAATTCAGGCCCTCAAAGCGCTGTTGTCTTGCCCCACGGCATCCATTGGTACGGTCACTCCGCCTAGGGATATCAAACAGGCTCAAGGGCAATTGCCGGATCGGATTGCCGAGAATGTTTACCACTGTGGCTATCACTCTGAGAGTTCCTATGGGGCGGCCAGTTATTTGATCCAGCGACCTGGGGGAAATGTGTTGGTTGACTCACCTCGATTTACGCCACCCTTGGTGAAACAGTTAGAGGCGATGGGTGGAGTGAACTATTTGTATCTCACCCATCGGGATGATGTGGCGGATCATGCCAAGTTTCAGGCGCATTTTGGCTGTCACCGCATCCTCCATGTCCATGACATCAACCCCGACACCCAATCCGTCGAAATCCAGCTCGAGGGGCAAGCGCCTTACCCCCTGGCGGACGATCTCACCATCATTCCGGTCCCTGGCCACAGCAAGGGCCATACTGTTTTGCTTTACCAGGACCGGTTTCTATTCACGGGTGATCACCTAGCCTGGTCAGTTAACCTGGGCCATCTTTATGGTTTTCGTCGGTTTTGCTGGGACTCCTGGCCCGAGCAGATCAGGTCCATGAAACGTCTGACTGAGTATTCCTTTGAGTGGGTCCTGCCCGGTCACGGTCGGCGGTTTCATAGCCACGATATGGCGGCCGAGTTACAGAGATGTATTAACTGGATGGAAACGGCTTAACTGCTTTGCTGGGTGGGCCGCAATAGGATGTCATGCACCTGCACATAGTCGGGCTGGCTGAGGATATAGGCGACGGCGTTGGCGATGTCCTGGGGCTGGAGGATGGGAAACTGGCCGTAGACCATCTGGGCTTGGGCCGCGCTACCGGAGTATTTTTCGGCGAACTCGGTTTCCACAAAGCCGGGGCTGATGGCCGAAATGCGAATGGCACTGCTGTCGGCCCGCAGTTCTTGGCGGAGGCCTTCGGTGAGGGCCCGGACGGCAAATTTAGAGGCGGAGTACATGCCACTGCCGGGGACGCGATGGCCCGACATGGAGCTGATGTGGACGATGTGGCCTCGGTCCTTGCCGAGGGTGCGCATCAGGTTGATGGCTTCGCGGGTACAGATGCAGAGGGCGAGGACGTTCACCTCTAGGGTTTCTCGCCATTTTTCGGTACTGCCGGTGGAAAGGGTCTCTTGGTGGCCGAGGCCTGCATTATTGACCAGGACATCTAGACCGTTGAAGCGGGTTGCGATCGCACCAAACCAAGCCAAAATTTGCCCTTCATCCCGCAGATCAACGGCCTGGGTCAGCACTTCAATGCCGTATTGCTGGGTTAATTCATCCGCTAGGCTAGTCAAACGCTGCTGCCGACGGGCACCCAGGGCAAGATTGTAACCATCGGCGGCTAAGCGTTGGGCAATGGCCATACCAATGCCACTGGAGGCTCCGGTAACGACGGCGACGGGGCGATTATTCATGGTGCGGCAAGGGACCTATGGCAGGGGAGAATTTATAGAACGAAGGGGACCTATAGCCATCGCTGGGGATGTGGCCCAAAGCTATATTGGTTAACCCTTTTGATTTTGAGAACGAAAGCGACCGCTGTCAAAGGTGCGCTGAGCCAAGTGCTTAGTTTTACGGCCCGTCACCCGCTGCCGCCACATTTTAAAGCTAGATTGCTTCATTTCCCGACGCATCAAAGCAATCACCTGCTTTTCCTGCAGATCATATTGCAGTGCGATGGCGTCAAAGGGGGTGCGATCCTCCCAGGCCATTTCGATGACGCGGTTGATGGTGGCTGAGCTGAGTTCGGGCAGTTTCATGAAGAGTGGGTGATTGACGGGATCCAAAAATAGTTACTGGAGCTTTTTAAGCGGTCTAGTAGGGTTCTTTTATGTTCCTGCAATTGCCATGAAAAAGCTAATGCCATTAGACTTGGTGGAATTCTAGTCAGGTCCTTGGGCAACTACCCCTACCGCCATCTTCCATTAACTTTCTACGAAGCCCCAATTCTCTGCTTCAAACCGCGCCTAGTTTATGAGAATATTGTGTACAAGTATTTTATAAAACGCATTTCTCCGCAGGAGGTTCGGTAATGGACATTGATTTCCGGGTTGTAGCTGTACTGGCTCCAATTGCCCTAGCTGCAGGCTGGGCAGGGTTTAACATTTTCCAAGCTGCACTAGGTCAAGTACAAAGCATGTTTGGCAACGACGAATAGAACCGTCTTTGTGAAGAAAAGTTATCGAATTTACTCATTTGAGCTGCTCTCTGTAAAAAGAGCAGCTTTTTGTTGTGTCTTTGATTCGTGACCCTAGGCTGCCTTTACCCCAGCTCTAGCTGCTCCAACTGAGTCATGATTTGGGCAAAGGCAATGCCGCGATGGCTGTGGGTTTCTTTTTGCTGAGCGCTCATTTCGGCAAAGGTTTTGCCCTGGCTGGG
The DNA here is from genome assembly GCF_034932105.1 of Leptothoe sp. PORK10 BA2. Taxonomy (NCBI): domain Bacteria; kingdom Bacillati; phylum Cyanobacteriota; class Cyanophyceae; order Nodosilineales; family Cymatolegaceae; genus Leptothoe; species Leptothoe sp. PORK10 BA2. Next base: position 31,730 of record NZ_JAYGIG010000136.1, read on the forward strand.
GACGTAGAAAATGGGGTCATAGCCAAAGCCGTTGGTTCCCTGGGGACCAGTCAGGATTTCACCGGGGCAAATGCCTTCGGTTTCTAGGGCGATGGTACCGTCAGGACTGGCTAGGGCCAAGGCACAGACGAACTGGGCGCTGCGGTCCTGGGCGTCTGTGAGTTCTCTGAGGACACGATGAATGCGGTCTTGGTCGTCGGTGCCATAGCGGGCGGAGTAGAGGCCGGGGGCACCGTCTAGGGCATGGATTTCCAGCCCGGAGTCGTCGGCGATGGCCCATTGGTGGGTTGCGATCGCAACTTCCCGAGCCTTCAACCGGGCATTTTCCATAAACGTTGTCCCCGTCTCATCCACATCAATCTCCTCGGGTTTCAGCTGCAAGTCCCAGCCCAGGGGCGTCAAGTAGACCTGCATTTCCTTCAGTTTGCCAGGGTTTCCAGTGGCAACAATGACAGTGGGCATGGTGGTAAAGGGTACGAAAAATCTTCTGCGCCCATATTTAACCACGTCGGTTGGGCTAATCCCCACCCCGACCTCAGCCACATTCGCCAGATCTCAGCCAACCAACAGTCAACTTATCCGGGCCACTGCATCAGCCCACTCTTCATAGAATGATTCCACATCCATCTGGCATCGCCACCGCCGATCTGCTGCTGTAACTGGGCTGAATAGCGGCTGAAGTCATGCACATATGGCAGCTCGCTAGATATTTCGTCTGAGTCTAGATATTGCACCTGGTCCAACCTAGTGGCTAGCCCCAAGACCTTACTCCAATGCTCCATCAGGACAGCACAGGAAAATGTCATCAACTCCTTAATCAGATGATCAACACCGCATTTTTGTATCCTGTCGTAGTCGCCCTGGCCGCCACCAACCGTCAGCTTCGTCAGTATGGCCTTGATCTCCACATCGACCTGTTCGTAAATGGTTTCGCCGACAACGCCTGCCACCGATATAGCACCATCTTGAGCATTGGCCATCCATGGGCGGGGTTCCTGGGGTGGGTCAATGTTGTAGCGATGGACTCGCCCGGTGCCATCAGGATTGATTCTGACTCCATTGATCACCACACCGAAAGCCTGATACAGGCAGCAGTGGCTAGCTTCATGGATGGCGCTCAGAGATATTTTTGTGTCGGCCATGCCATCCTCCTCACCCATACCTCAACCACATTTTCGCCCACATTCCATCCCATCGGTTAGGCTAATCGACTCCCTAAGCAGATCTATCCGCCGAGCCTTCCCATAGGATCGCCCGGAACCTGGTAGCGTAATCCATGAAACGCTTACCCGATCCTATTGCCTTGGATAATCGCCCCCCAGAACGCTCCCCAGAACGCCCCGCAGAACGCCCCTATTACTGGCAGCTGCTGCCCTACATTCGTCACCAGCAGGCAATCCTGATTCCTGCTTTTGTCTGTACCCTGGTGTTCACCGTTTACTGGCCCATCCTCGCCAAGCTGGGGGGATTGGCCATTTCCACCCTGGTCCAGGGGCAGGTGGCGGCCTTTGGCAAAGTTGCTGCCCTCACCCTACTCGGCTTACTGATCCAAAAGGTCGCCCAATATGGCCAAGATTCCTTAATGGCCAAGGCGGCGTTTCGGGTGGCCCACCAGCTGCGGACCCGCGTGTATGGTCACCTGCAAACCCTCAGCCTCACCTATTTTGAGCAGACCAAAACGGGGGACCTAGCCTATCGCCTGACTGAAGATGTGGACCGCATTGGCGAGGTGGTGTATAAGCTGTTCCACGATTTTGTGCCCTCGGCCCTGCAGTTGGTGGTGGTGTTTGGCTACATGATTTACCTCAACTGGCAGCTAACGGCGACGGCGTTGATTTTGATTCCGCTATTGGCCTTTCTGTCCGGTTGGTTTGGCGAAAAAATGCTCACCGCCGCCCGCCGCAGCCAGGATAAGGTGGCGGACCTGTCCTCCCAGGTGGCAGAGGTGTTTAGTGGCATTCGCTTGGTCCAAGCCTTTGCTGCCGAAGACTATGAGATTGAACGGTTCTCCCAGGCCTCGGCGAAAAACCGGGATGCCCGCTATTCGGTGGCCTGGCTCCAGGCGGTGCAGTTTCCGGTGGTGGGCTTTCTCTATGCGGGGATGATTGTGGTTTTGCTGTTGGTGGGCACCTGGCAAATTAGCCTTGGCAACTTGGCGCGGGAGGGGTTTGGCACCTATGTGATCAATGCTCTGTTACTGATTGATCCGGTGAACCATGTGATTCAAAACTTTAACGAGTTTAAGCAGGGGGAAGCGTCCGTGGACCGGGTGCTGGAACTGTTGCAGATTAAACCCTCTGTCCAGGATCGGCCGGGGGTAACATCTCTTCCTGCGGTGACGGGGCGGGTGGAGTATCGCCAGGTGAGCTTTGCCTACGAGGCTGACCAGCCGGTGTTGGACTCGGTGAGCCTGGTGGCAGAGCCGGGACAGACAATTGCCTTAGTGGGGCTATCGGGGGCTGGAAAAACTACATTGGTGAATCTTTTGCCTCGCTTTTACGATGTGGCGGCGGGGGAAATTTTGATCGATGGGGTGGATATTCGCCAGGTCACTCTGCAAAGTCTACGGCGTCAAATTGGGATCGTCCCTCAGGAGAATGTGTTGTTCTCCGGGACCATTGCTGAGAATATTGCCTTTGGCCAAAAGGACTGGCTCCTAACGGACGTAGAAGCGGCGGCGCGGGTGGCTAATGCCCATGGCTTTATCAGCCAGTTTTCCCAGGGTTACCATACCTGGGTGGGGGAGCGGGGGGTGAATTTATCGGGGGGACAGCGGCAGCGAATTGCGATCGCACGGGCCGTCCTGTTCGATCCTAAAATTCTGATCCTGGATGAGGCCACGTCTGCTCTGGATGCGGAGTCAGAAGCGCTTGTGCAGGAAGCCCTAGACCGGCTGATGCAAGGACGGACGGTGTTTGTCATTGCTCACCGATTGGCGACGGTGAGGAAATGCGATCGCATCCTAGTGATGGAAAAAGGCCGCATCATCGAATCTGGCACCCATGGGGAGCTGCTTCAACAATCAGGCCGCTATGCCAGCTTCTATGCCAAGCAGTTTCAGGGATAAGTCAAGGCAATATCAGGACCGCAGGTTACAAAACTTACAAAACTCACAAATACATTGGCATTTGATTTTTTTTACCGCTAATTCCTTATCGTCAACCATCTCGGTGAATGACCTGATATAGGATAACGGGCGTGGGTGCCCGTAGTTAATGCATTTATGGTCGGTAGTCGTGATCAGGTCATCAAAAAAATAACCGCCTGGGGCAGAACTATCTTGACTCAGGCGGATATTGCCAGGGATCTATCGCCAGATCCCTGGCAATATCCGCCTGTCCAGCGACCCTACCCGAGGGCCTACTCTCGTCGGCAGGCCCTGAAACTTTTAGGTTTGTCCACTGCGACTGGCATGGTCACTGTGGGGTGCCAAAGCGTATCGGGCAAGATGATTGGCCCGACGGGACGGCCCCTCAAAAACCGCACATTGAAAACCGTCAAGGTGGATGCAGAGGGGCAAATCACGGCAGAACCCTCGGTCAAAGTGACCTATTTTGATGAACCCTATCTGAATCCATCATTAGGCAAGGCATTGCCCCTGCGCATGGTGCAAATCCCTGCGGGAGAATTTCTCATGGGTTCTCCCCCTGCCGAAACGCAACGGGAAGAGAAAGAAGGTCCCCAGCGAGCGATTCAAGTACCTAGTTTTTACATGGGGGCTTTTACCATCACCCAGCAGCAGTATGAGGTGATCATGGGTGAAAATCCGTCTTATTTTACGGATGATCAAGGTAAAGATGGTGCTAATTTGCCAGTGGAACAGGTGACCTGGCAAGAGGCCGAAGCTTTTTGTCAAAAATTGAGCCAGCTGACGGGGCGTACCTATCGATTGCCTAGTGAAGCGGAATGGGAATATGCCTGTCGTGCCGGAACAACAACACCTTTTTGTTTCGGAGAGAAACTGACAACAGAAATTGCCAACTTCTTTGCCGATTTCTCTTTTACCGAGAACTTTGAAGAGAACTATCGCAATACCCCCGTTGCGGTTGATAGTTTTTGGCCCAATGAATTTGGCCTGTACAACATGCACGGTAATATATCTGAGTGGTGTGCTGATGATTACCACGACAGTTATCAAGAGGCTCCCAGTGATGCTAAGCCTTGGAAATCGGCTGATGCCCAGTCGTCTAAAGTAATTCGGGGTGGGTCATGGTTTAACGATACGCCGTTTTGTCGTTCAGCTTCTCGCGATAAGAATAGTCAGACGGGGCGTAGCAATGTGTTTGGCCTACGGGTGGTCTGTGAAGCATGAGGCGAATGACCCTAGAGACTGTTGCTTATTAGATAGCTGATTTACAAGAGATCATCATGCTATGGCAGTTGCACTTGGTCGATGGGGATGCCCAGCTGCTCGGTTAGCTCGATGACGTTGCTGGTAAACGTGGACATATCGCCCGAGACGGCGGTGGCTAGGGCAACCAGCTTTTTCAGCCGCCGACCGATGCGGCCTGGGTCGGGCTGCTCCTCTGCGAGGCCGCGTTCTAGGTCATTGAGCGTGTCGTTGGCTTTGTCTTTTTGGTCGGTGGGGAAAGTTTGGGCCTGGTCGCGGAGGGTCGTGAGTAGGCGGGTGATGTCGGCGGCGTTGAGGCCGTAGTTATTGATGATGCCCGCGAGATTGAGGAGATAGTCGTTGGACTGCCCTTGACCGTTGCCCGTTAGCACCAGTTCACGGACTTTGGGATTGTTGAGATAGGTCTCGCCTGGGCGTACACGGTCCAGTTTTTTAGCATCTCGCCAACGGGTACGGAGTAGCACAGCTCGCCTTAGGTCAACGCTTTTAAGACGTGCGTGAGAGAAATTAGCTTTCGGTGAGCGTCGCTCCACGAAAGCTAGTCCCGCCAATAGCGGCAAACGCGATCGCAACAGACCGAATCCAAGCATCTCGCTGATCCCCTTTCAACGCTCGCCAGCCAACATAAGCACTCACTAAAGTCACGGCAGCGGCAGCGGCTCCGTTTCCGGCTCCGGCTCCGGCTAAGACTAAGGCTCCGGCTAAGGCTGCTTCTCCGGCTAAGGCTCCGGCTACTGCTCCGGAGCCGGCTACTGCTCCGGCTCCGGCTAAGGCAGCGGCTCCAGCTCCGGCTAAGGCTACTGCCCCGGCAGCGGCTAAGGCTCCGGCTAAGGCTCCGGCTACTGCTCCGGCTAAGGCAGCGGCTAAGGCTACGACTACGATTACGGCAGCGGCTAAGGCTACGACTACGTCTAAGGCTCCGGCTACGGCTTCGTTTTCGGCTCCGGCTAAGGTTAAGTCTACGGCTCTGGCTCCGGCTAAGTCTTCGGCCATGGCTAAGGCTACTGCTACTGCTACTGCTCCGGTTAAGGCTACTGCTACTGCTCCGGCTACTGCTACAACTCCTTTACGAAGTAGCAAAAATAGGAATACAACAATAACCGCTAATGAAACCCATCCTGCAACTTGATAGCCTAGATTAATGGGATAAAATATGGGCGTAACCGGTGTTCCTCGGCCATCAGTAAAGGGGCTGAAGTATTGTCAGTTGGAGGTTGTAGAGCATCAAGCAGGAAATAGGACTAGAGTTGGAATATGAACGCCAATCTAGTCCCAAC
>NZ_JAYGIG010000137.1:0-36960 GCF_034932105.1 Leptothoe sp. PORK10 BA2
CCGACGACGACGCTATGGGCTGCGATTCAATTTGATAGCGGCACTCTACAATTATGAACTCAACCTTGCCGAAGACTGGCAGCAAAATACAGCAATTTAGCACATAATCATTTTTGCAAGAGGTCTAATGTGCATCGAATGATGCAACTGGCCTTTACTTAATTTCGCCTAGCTACCCCGTGTTTCTAGGCCCCTGCCCATTAAACCTACCCAACCTACCCATGCCCGAAATTCGGTTCCACATTCAATGGCCAGATGGACAGCAGGAAAGCTGTTATTCCCCATCCCTCGTGGTCAAAGACTATTTCCAAGTCGGTGAGACCTACACCGTCACCGACTTTCTAAACCGCTCCCGCGAATCACTCCAAATCGCCAGCGATCGCGTCAAGGCGAAATACGGATTCCCCTGCGGTTTAGCGATGGGCCAGCTACAAAAAATCGAAGACACCGCCCAACAATATTTAGAACAGCCCGACAGCAAAGTCACCATTTTACAATTTCAATAACGGGTGATTACCCCTATGCCATCACCCCTATTCCTAGGCGATAGGCTTGGAGTTGATCGAGAGCCGTTTTATCTTTGATCGGCTCTCATATGGTGAATACTATCTCCATGGGAAACACCGATGTCTTTGTCTATGGCACCCTTAAACCGGGGGGGATCTACCACCAGCAGTATTGTCTGCCATACCTAAAAAAGTCACAGCCTGCCCAGGTGAGAGGTCTACTCTACGACTTGCCCACCCTGGGCTATCCCGCCATGACCCTGGGCGAAGGCTGGGTGAAGGGCTACCTATTTACCCTGGACGAGGCAGCCATGCCAGGGCTGGATTATTTAGAAGGTTACAATCCCCATGGGGAAGAGAATGTCCCTAGGGATGATGATTTTGAGGAAGAGTACATCCGACTGCGGACCACAGTTTTTGACTTGGCGGAGCAGCCCATGGGAGAAGCCTGGGTGTATGTGATGGCGCAACCGCCAGAGGGGGCGGTCTTTTTGCCAGAGGGAACTTGGATACTACCGTAAGCATGAGCCAAGAATCCCCCATAGGTTACTGGGGATAGCCTAAGGAACCGCTATACCCCAATGCACCCCACCTTACTCAACCACATGTAGCACCTTGAAAATTTGCTCAGGGGGCTTATCCGCAATCACCGTATCCCAGTTTAGCCCTGCTAAAAACTGCTCAGGAGAGATTGTCTCTACCACATCCACCCCCCATTCCCCCGTCTGTAGGGACGTAGGAGATGTGCCCGAGACCGGGGTGGTTTTCATCCCCCCTAACAGCATTACCGTATGGCTATCGATCTGTTTTTCTGGCTCGGCTAGACGCTGGGCGGCCAGACTTTGGGCCACCAGTTCAGCCACGCTCGTGGGGGACTTTTTCTCCCCATCAAACAGCACTTCCACCACCCAGTGGGGATTTTCGATCAGACTGCATTGAATATCGGTATGGGGTTTTAGTCCGGCGATAAAAACATGGGCAAAGTCATCACGACTGAGGGCGGACACTTGCCCTGGGGGCAGGGTGCAGTTGTGGGAGAGGAGCATCCGGGTCATCGCTACCATAGGTGTCTCAGGTGTGTCATAGTTTTTAGAACCTAATCATAGATTATCACCTCAAAGGCTTCGGGGTGGGCTTCGGGATCGACTACGGTCGTACCGTCAGGTGCATAGACAATTAGCTGACAATTGTTAGCTCTCTATACCCGGTGAGTGGGTCAATCTCTCTCTTAAAAACGGTGTTAGGCACAATTCCCAAGACTATCTCTGCCGTCGTGTAGATGTTCGAGCCATCCATTAAATGACCACCGATGACCTGGCCTTCACTATCTGACACGGCAATGTGCAAATGAACACCGTGCTGGGAGAGTGTGCCTTCCAGCGACACTATTTCTAACGGTTGTTCAAAAACGGTTCCTTCTGGTTGATTGGCAAATCGGATCGCGGCCTGGCGTAAGCTACCAACACAACTCAGCATATAAGCGGCATCAATTTTTTGGTCAATACAGTATCTCTGCAGAGATTGTTTGAGATCCTCTCCAGGCTTAAGGCGAATAGCAATCACGTCCACATCTTTTTCCACAGGTATAACCCTTAGGGACCGTTAAGAAACAAATGTTGGAGGGACCCCCACCAACATTTTTAACCTACCCATCAACAGTCTAAACAGGGACCCCCACCAACATTTTTAACCTACCCATCAACAGTCTAAACAGGGACCCCCACCAACATTTTTAACCTACCCATCAACAGTCTAAACAGGGACCCCGAGCAACATTTTTAACCGCCCCACCAACAGTCTAAGCTACGTTTCCTAAACAGTCTCATTGAATATAATTTCCCTTCTGCCTATCTAGGGACGGCTGAGGTAGCAGTGGCAATCAGGTTTTTCTATCAGGGTTTCCACCAGCGCATTTAATGCAACTGCCGCTAAGAGACCGCCCCCCAAACTGCCTTGAATGGTGATGTAGGGTACTGGCAGCGTCATCAACTGGCGCTTGGCTGCAGGGGCATGACTAAAGCCAATGGGCATCCCAATCACGAGCGCTGGCTGAAGTTTTCCCTGATCAATCCACTGGCAGACTGCAAGCAAGACTGAAGGGGCATAACCCACCACCAGCACACAGCCTACCGGAGCTTCCTGTAACCGCTGCTGCCAATGGTTATCCTGCCAAAATGCTTGCTCGGCATCAGCGGCTCCGGCGATGTGGGGGTCATCGATCAACGTTGTAACAGGGTTGCCCAGATGGGCTAGCCGCGTCTGATCCAGGGTGGTGGCAACAGCGGGAACATCCACAACAACAGAACAGCCTGCTTTGAGGGCTTTACGGGCAGCGGCGACGGGCTCGTGGCCGAAGCGCACAAAACTGGCCAGGCTGACATCGCCGCAGGCCAACACCAACTGATGCAACAAGTGAACCGTAATTTCAGAATAGTGGGATAAATCCGGCAGTAACAGCTGCAACGACTCCTGAAAGTGTTCCGGGTGGGTCGTGACTTCGGTATCGAAATGGCTCCAGATCTGATCCAGGTGTCCCAATCCGGCTTGGGCATCGACATCTAATTGCTTCAGTTGAGATAGCGCTTCAGCTTGGGCGATCTGGCAGTTGCGATCGCGCCCCAACAAACTTTCTAACGCCGCTGCCGTTTGGCGAAGCTGGGTTATCTGCTGCATGACCGTATGGTATTGCTGCTGCAGCTGGATGATCAAAGTGTTATCCAGGGCAGCTTCAGGGTGGCTGTCTAAAAGCTGGCGAATATGGGACAACTGAAACCCCTGCTGCTTCAGGGCCATCATCCGCCGCAGCCGTTGCACATCCTGCGCGGTATATAGCCGGTAGTTACCTTCAGACCGCTGGGGCTGAGGCAGTAAACCAAGGGTATGGTAGTGCCGCACCATGCGAGGGGTAACGCCACCCCCCACGGCATCCGTCAGTTCTTTAATGGTCAGATGGTCTGTTTTCATTCCTTCAGTCCATGGCAACCTTGACATTAACACTAATGTCAAGGTTTAGACTAGCGGATAGCTTTTATTGGACAGATCAAACTATGGCTGCCAAAGCCCTTGCATCTCCTCTTCCCTCGCATGTATTCAAGGATTTATTCAAGCATCATCCCGAAGCAGTCGCGGCGATCGCCTGCGCTATCCTGGTATTCCTGGGATGGCAGTCCCTCAATCTGGGCTGGGACGGTGGGGGTCTTTTTATTCTGGCGGCAGCCTACGTCATTGGTGGTTTCGACAGCGCCCGTGACGGGCTCACAACTCTGCTAAAAGAGAAAGAGCTGGATGTCGATCTGCTGATGATCGTGGCGGCCCTGGGTGCGGTCAGCTTGGGCCTGTGGCGGCAGGAATACCACCTAATTGTCGATGGCGCTGTCCTGATCTTGATCTTTGCCATCAGTGGAGCTTTAGAAGGCTACGCGATGCAGCACACCGAGCGCAGTATTCGGGGACTGATGAGCTTAACCCCAGATACCGCTCGACTCCTGCAGCGGGGGCAGGAGCGGACTGTCCCCATTGCCAGCCTCCAGGTGGGCGAGCTCATTTTGGTCAAGCCGGGAGAACTGATACCTACCGATGGTGTAGTGACAGAAGGCGCGAGTATTCTCAACCAGGCTTCGATTACGGGAGAATCTGTGCCGGTGGAGAAAACCGTTGGGGATGAAGTCTTTGCCGGTACGCTGAATGGCCATGGAGTCCTGCGGATTAAGCTGCATCAACCGCCAGAAAGCAGCTTAATTCAACGAGTGATCCAGCTGGTGCAGCAGGCTCAAACAGAAGCACCTCCCTCGCAACAATTTATCGAACGGTTTGAGCGAGACTATGCCAAAGTGATTGTCATCGCTGGCATCCTGCTGGGCACACTACCGCCCTTCCTGCTGGGATGGACCTGGGAGGAAACAATTTATCGAGCCCTGATTTTTCTGGTGGTGGCCTCTCCCTGTGCCCTAATGGCCTCGATTATGCCCACCCTGCTATCGGGCATTGCCAACGGAGCCCGCCGAGGCATTCTGTTCAAAAACGGGGCCCAGTTAGAGCAGATTGGACGCATTCGGGCGATCGCCTTTGATAAAACCGGCACGCTGACCACAGGCCAGCTTCAGGTCGTGAACGTGCTGGCGACTCAGCCCGACTCCACCCAACTCCTGCGGGTAGCAGCCGCGCTGGAGAGTCTGTCGGAACATCCCATTGGGGCAGCCATTGTGCAGGCAGCCCGTCAGCAAAACCTAACCTGGGCAACAGCCACCAACGCTCAGGCCCAGGCCGGACAGGGCATCACCGCCCACCTGGAGGGGCAGAGCGTCGTAGTCGGTAAAGCGGCCTTTGTGCAGACTCAGGTAAAGAACATTTCTACCCATTGGCTGGAACAAAGCCAGCAGTTGGAATCGGCGGGCAAAACGGTGGTCTGGGTCGCCCAGGCGGGGGACCTGTTGGGACTGATTGCTGTGGCCGACATTGTGCGACCTGCCGCTGCCCAGGCCATAGCCCGCCTCAAACAGTTGGGGGTGGAGCATGTGGTGATGCTGACGGGGGACAACCCCCGCACCGCCAGTAGCATCGCTGAGCAGGTCGGGGTTGATCAGGTTTACGCAGACCTGTTACCCGAAGATAAAGTGGAGGTGATTCGTAAACTTCAACAGCAGTATCAAACCGTTGCGATGGTCGGGGATGGCATCAATGATGCCCCGGCTTTGGCCCAGGCCACCGTTGGCATTGCCATGGGGGGGGCCGGTAGCGATGTGGCGCTGGAAACCGCTGACATTGTGTTGATGGGCGATCGCTTGGAGCGGTTAGAACAGGCGATTCGTTTAGGTCGTCGGGCCCAGCGCATAGTGAAGCAAAATATTGCATTTGCCCTGAGTTTTGTGGTGATTTTGTTAGTCCTAACTTTTGCAGGCGATATTACGCTGCCCTTGGGGGTTTTAGGGCATGAAGGCTCCACAGTGATCGTAACGTTGAGTGGATTGCGGTTGTTGATGGGTTAAAAAATCCGATCAGCCAATAAACTTAGCCGGAGGTAGTGAACTAGCTACGCTACTACTCGGGTTACAGCAGTCGCCCGTCATCATTCCAGTTGCCAAACATTTTACCTGCAGCTGTTTTCCGGATGAAATTGTCTAATCGGCGGGAAAATTCTTCTGGTCGCTTGCGCATTTCTTCGATGTAGCCGACCCTAACGTGGATGTAAAGATCTGGAAATCTCTCAAAATGTGTCTTTGCGATCGCATCTGCATTGATTGCCGCCATGATATCGTCGGCGACCTCGAATCGCTTTGAGAGATCAGGCAATTTGCGTTGCCCGGCGTCCGTCATAAGTCCCAGCCTGATGAGTCGCCGGGCACGCTCCTTGTTCAATTCAGTCCAGTTGCTGCGGGGACGACGGGGAGTAAATCGCTGGGCCTTTTCAGCGTTGGCGATGCGCTTCGCAATGCCATCAATCCAACCAAAACAAATGGCTTCCTCAACAGCATCCAGATACGTCACAGTTGGTTGGTCAGGGCGGTCGTCCGAAACGAGCCAAATCTCCGTCTCTGTTTCATGATTGGCCATGAGCCAAGATCGCCAATCGGCACGACTTGAAACCTTAAGTGTCGATGTCACTTCCATCAATCGGTCACCATTTCAGTCCTGTAACATTGCCCATCACCTGCCACAGAAATTTGCTCACTCAAAATGCTCAGTGTTTAGCGATCGGTGTGTATTGGGAGCGTTAGGCCATACCCACTAAACTCAGCCCTTTACTATCGGTTTTCTCTCGGTTTTCTCTCGTGGCTTCACCATTAAAGAACCCTAAACTTTGCCAATTCTTGTACAATGGCGACTGCATTGGCAACCCCATTCTCAGCTTGAATCTTTGCCCCTAGCGCTGCTGCCCGCTGTCCCATGGCTTGATCATTCACAACTCTGCGAATTGCTGTTGCCAGTCGTTCAGCGGTGAGTTGTTGCCGGGCAATCGGGGCGGGGCCAACCCCTAATGCTGCGATCCGCTGCCCCCAAAAGGGCTGATCGCCAAAGAACGGAATTACAACCGAGGGTACCCCTGCCCTCAGACCAGCGGCGGTTGTCCCCGCTCCCCCATGGTGGACAACCGCTGCAACTCTCGGGAAAAGCCAGGCATGGGGGATGGCATCCACCATACAAACCGTATCTGGGATATCGGCCTTACTCAGACCATTCCACCCCGATTGCAAAATAGCGCGTTGCCCCGTGAGCTTGAGCGCCTGCAAAACCAAGTCGGCTGTTTCTTCTGGGTTGCGGCTCACCATGCTACCAAACCCAATAAATATAGGCGGGGCGCCCCTTTCTAAAAACTCCAGCAAGGCAGTGGGTGGAGTCCAATCCGGCGTTTCATCTAAAAACCAATAGCCTGTGATGTGAGTGTTCTGCCAATCTGAGGGTTGAGCAATCACGGATGGACTCAACCCATAGAGAATGGGATACTGCTGAAAATGTGCTGTATGGTAAGGTCCCCAAAATGGGGCAGTGGGCAAATTTAGCACTTGTTGCCGGGCTAATCCATCTCCTTTCCGAGACCCCTGCCACATAATTTGGCGAAAGAGATGATGGGACAACTGATTCACAACGCCGCCCAGTTTGGCGATGGACTGGGGAAACAAGGGGGCGGGAAAGGCTTTGGTGGGCGTAAACGGAAAGATATAGGCCTGAAGCAAGGGAAGATTCAGTTTTTCTGCCAGGGCAACACCGAGGAAGAGTCCCCCCACGCCTGCCACTAGCAAATCCATGCCCTGACAAGCCGCTAAACCGTCTTGTGCCCAATCAATCGCCATGCGCTGGGATGCTTTTGATGTGTGGGCGTTCAGGGCAAGAAAATTGCCACTCTCCAGCAGCTTACGGGTTTCTGGGGATTCCATGAATGCTTGTACATTCCCCTTGAGGGGAAAGAAATCTAGCTCGTGCCCATTGACTAACCCTTCAAAGTTTTCATGGGTGACGAGGCGAACGGTGTGTCCTGCTGCTTTCAGGCCCTTGCCTAGAGCAATATAGGGCTGCACATCCCCTCGACTTCCCGCCGCAAAAATCGCAATTCGCATCAGTAACACTCCCGGGTGGTTGCGAGTTGTAAAACGCATCCCTAAAATGCGATTGCTTCTCATATTGCTCATATTTTAGAAGAAATTTACACTGCCTGTGGCAACTCACATTTCAGAGATTATTTCCTGACAAAATTCATGGAGCAGAAAAAACTCAAAGTCCCTCAGAATATAGCCCAAGGGGCATTCAAGAAAGGAGATTTAGGGGCCTGAACTATCTTTCGCCAGCACAAATACCCACCAACCCCTGCTAGCATCAGAAAAAACTCCCATGTCCCTCTCCATTGCCCTCCTCACCTACTCCACCAAACCACGCGGTAGCGTCATCCACACCCTCGAACTGGCCCAATCCCTCATCGACCTCGGCCACTCCCCCCACGTCTTCGCCCTCGACAAAGACAACCAAGGTTTCCACCGCCCCACCCCCTTCCTCACCTACCCAGTCCCCGCCGCCCCCTGCCACCAAGGCATCGACCAACTGATCCAACAACGCATCACCGAATTCGTCCACTTTTTCCAACACCACCCCCACAAATACGACATCTACCACGCCCAAGACTGCCTCAGCGCAAACGCCCTAGCCATCCTCAAACAACAGGGCCACATCCCCCACTTTGTCCGCACCGTTCACCACATCGAAGACTTCCAAAGCCCCTACCTCCAAGCCTGCCAAGAGAAATCCATCCACCAGCCCGACCGCTGTCTGTGCGTCAGCAATATCTGGCAACAGGTGCTAGCAAAAGACTATGGCATCAACGCCCATCGAGTCATCAACGGTGTCAGTGGTCGATTCTCTCCCCAGCCCGATGGCACAGAAGGCCTCTTAGCCCAGGCCTATGGCCTCCAAGACGGACCCATTTATCTCACCGTCGGTGGCATTGAACCCCGTAAAAATTCCATTAACCTGCTTAAAGCATTCCATCGGGTCAGACAGCAACAACCCCAGGCCCAGCTAATGATTGCCGGTGGCGCCACACTCTTTGACTATCAGCCCTACCGGCAAAAATTTATGCAGCTCGTAGAAGCCTATGACCTGGCGAAGGGCCTAATCCTGCCGGGGGTGGTGCCCGACGCGGAGCTGCCCGCGCTCTATCGCCTAGCCGATGGGTTTGTCTTTCCCTCCATCCAGGAAGGCTGGGGCCTAGTGGTGCTAGAAGCCATTGCCTCTGGGTTGCCGGTACTCACCTCAAACCAAGCCCCCTTTACCGAGTTTTTGTCAGACAAAGAGGCCATGTTGGTGGACCCAGGGGATGTGGATGCGATCTCAACCGCCATGGTCTCTCTCCTCACCCCCGCCATCGCCCAACCCCTAATTCAAAATAGCCGTTCTATCATCCACCGCTACAGCTGGCAACAATCCGCCCAAATGCACCTAGAACTCTACCATCAGCTGACCCCAGACCCGACCACACCCAACTCCCTTCGCACCTGAGTCTGAGCCACAATCTTCCCCCCTTTAATCGTAGTCCGACCCACCGGAGCCATACCCACCGCTTCCGACACAGACTTAGCATCAATGATCACCAAGTCCGCTACCCTCCCAGGGGCAATGCCATAGTCTCCCACCCCAATAGCATGGGCTGCCTGGGTCGTAGCCATCTCTAAACACTGTTTATGGCTGTAGACCGTCCCCAACTGCAACGTTTGGGCAATCAACGTGCAGATTTTTAACACATCCCCATCCCCAAACGGGGTAAACAGATTTTGCACATTATTCGTGGCCACCCCCACCGTCACCCCCCAATCCATCAGCTGGTGAATTGGGGCCACCCCCCGCCGTACATTGTGGGTATCCCGGCGCCCCATCATGTAGAGATCCGTCGCCGGCAATGCCAAAACAGAAATACCCCCATCCCGTAGCATGGCAGCGATTTCCTTCAATGCCCAGGGCGTCAACCCCGCCAACTTTGTCATGTGGCCTAAACACACCCGACCTTGCCAGCCCCGCTTTAGGGTTTCCGCCACCACCCTAGGCAATAACAAAGGAGAGTCATCATCCAAAAAATCCAGGTGAAAATCCACATCACAGCCAAACTCTTCAGCCAAGTCAAAAACAATTCGAATATTGTCTTCTGGGTTGGGATCCACATAGGGGGCCGAGCCAATCACATCCCCTCCCATGGCCATGGCCCGGCGCAACAACGCCCTCGTACCGGGCTGATTCGTAATCCCTTCCTGGGCAAATACCGCCAGCTGTAGGGTAAGTCCCCAAGCATACTCTCGTTTTAGCGGCAGCAATGCCTCCATCGCCGTCAGCTGCAGCATCAGATCCACTTCCACATGGCTCCGCATCAGGGTGGTGCCAAAGGCAATTTCATTTTCTATCACCCGCCGGGCGCGAGACTGAATATCATCCAGGGTAAACCGCTGTTTGAGACGGCCCGTTTCCACCAACGCCTCCTGAAAAGTACCCGTTTGGGCCGGATGCTGGGCCAGTAACAACGCCTTATCCAAATGCAAATGGCCATCCACCAATCCCGGAATCACCAGTCTCCCCTCAGCCTTGAAAACCTCCTCTTGAGCCGTCGTCTCAAGGTGACGGGCAACGGTTGTAATCTTGTCCCCGACCATGGCAATGGACCAGTATCCATCCTCTCCAGCCAGGGTGGCACCATCAATTTTAAGTGTTGTTGACATTTGCCAGAGCCATAACCATCAACTTCAGTGTAAAGTCTGTTCGGGCCGGGGCAACCTTATCGGGCTGTTGATTGTTAGGCTAACACCCCTCATCAGTGGTAGTCAGTAATAGAAGGTTGCAATCTTAAGTCGGTCTAACCGTAAATACTGTGAGAAATACTGTGAGAATCTGCCCACACTGGGAACCCTAATCGATAATGCTGTCTCAATTATTAAATGGGGTCCGACTAGCATGCCAATGCCACATCTGGGGCCTACTCCTCGGGTAATGCTAATTAAAGCGGAGGAAAATGTATGTTGAAAGTAGTTGTGGGCCATAGTGATGACACCGATGCAGACTATGCGATCGCAGATGTCTTAGCACAGTGCCACACTGCCTTGGCAGGTCAACAGCCCCAGTCCGGAATTTTATTGAGTGCCATAGACTTCGACTACGAAGTCATGCTGTCCCATATTTACAAGACCTACCCCGAATTGCAGCTAATTGGCGGCACCACCGACGGTGAAGTGTCTTCCCAGGCAGGTTTTCAACAAGACTCAGTGGTGCTGATGCTATTTGCCTCTGACACCATCACAATTCAGGCGGGGGTGGGGCCATCGGCCTCCCAAGATCCCCTCAATGCTGCTCAGCAGGCAGTGGCCCAGGCCCGGCAGGGGCAAACGGAGATGCCAGTGCTGGGGCTCACCGTCGCCGAAAGCTTGCACCTCAATAGCGTCTCCATCCTAGAAAGTTTGCAGGTCGTGCTAGGGGATCAGTTTCCTCTTTTTGGCGGACTGGCCGGAGATCAGGCCCGATTTCAGCAAACCTACCAGTTTTTTAACCAGCAAGTCATCACCGATAGCATCCCTATTTTGCTCTTTTTCGGGCCCCTGCAATTTTCCTACGGCATGGCCCATGGTTGGACGCCAATCTCCCAACGAGGCACCATCAGTGCCGTGGGCAAAAACAGCGTCGATACGATCAACGATAAACCCGCTCTGGACCTCTACGATTACTACTTAAGCGGCCTCACACCTTCCCTAGAGTATCCCCTGGCTATTTTTGAGGAAGATAGCGATGCCTTTTATTTACGGGCTCCGGTGGGGTGCGATCGAGCTACCGGCAAAGTTCAGTTCCTAGTCGATATCCCAGCTCATGTGGATGCCCAAATTGCCCACGCCAGTCAGACTGATATCCTGGCCGCCTGCGAAACGGCAACCCGTCAAGCCCTCGATCGTTATCCAGGCAACCAACCTGCCGCTGCGCTCATGTTCACCTGCTGCACCCGTCGCTATTTACTGGGGACCCGGACCGAGGAAGAAACCCAGATTACCCAGCGGTTATTACCCCCGGGTCTACCCCTGGCCGGATTATATTCCTACGGTGAAATTGCACCCGTTACCTTGAACGAAAAGGGACGCATCAATCACGAAACATTTGTACTACTCCTGCTAGGTAGCCATTAAGGGCAATATAAACGTGATGCAGGACAAAATTAATGCTTTAGAACGTCAAGTGCGATCGCTCCAAAAAAAGCTAAAGCGCTCCCAAGCTGACCGCCGTCTGTTAGAAGCTAGCAATGCCCGTACAGAATCTCTTCTAAAACGAGTCATTGAAGAACTACAATCTTCCAAGCAAGAATTAGAAGATCGTAGACAAGTTCTGGAAAACCTGATCACAGAGCTGAAGACGACACAATCGCAACTGGTTGACTCCGAAAAGATGTCAGCCTTGGGGATCTTAGTAGCGGGCATTGCCCATGAGATCAACAATCCAGTAAGTTTTATCTATGGTAATCTTTCCCATGCCCAAGCTTACACCCAGGACTTGTTTAAGTTAGTGCATGCCTACCAGCAAGAATATCCCGAACCGTCTGAGTCCATTCAAAACCTCATTACGGAAATTGAACTAGATTTTCTGAAAGAAGACTACAGCAATCTGCTCCAGTCTATGGATACGGGAGCAAAACGCATTTATAACATCGTAGGGGCACTGCGGACCTTTTCTCGATTAGATGAAGCAGAACACAAGGAGGCCGATCTCCATAAGGGATTAGACAGTACCCTGAGCATTCTCGGTCATCGTCTGAAGCCGTGCCACCACCACGATGGCATTGCCCTGGTAAAACGCTACGGTGACTTACCTAAGCTGCACTGCTACCCAGGTAAGCTCAACCAGGTGTTCATGAATATTCTTTCAAATGCGATCGATGCGCTGGAGGCTGCCGTGGGTGTCGCGGGATGGGAAGAAGTTAGCTCCATTAAGAAATTACAGGATCCTCACATTACGATCGAAACAACAGTTGAGGCTGCCGACATCGTCATCCATATTGGTAACAATGGACCCGGCATTTCAGCAGATATCATTCCGAAATTATTTGATCCCTTTTTCACCACTAAGCCAGTGGGTAAAGGAACAGGATTAGGGCTGTCAATTAGCTATCAGATTGTGGTCGAGCAACATAATGGCAAGCTACTTTGTCATGCTCATGAGCATGGGACAGTATTCACAATTGTATTGCCAATGTAGAGATCATACCGCTCAAAACCCCAGGTCTGACATCACACTGCACCTTACCACTACACCTGTGGTTCTGAGTCTTACCCTAGGCCCCCATTAGGCAGATAAACTGGCCAAAAAATCAGTAAGGACCCAATTAAAGGTATTTGGCTCAACTTGCCAATCTAGATAGGACCGGTCTGATTAAGGGAGATGTTTTTTTGAGTGGCCATGGCGTTAAATCGGTTAAATCCTCCCCAGGAACCGCAACAACTCTAAAACTTAGGCTGCCTTATCGTCCACCACTTCAACGGTTTTGACCTGAAACTTGAGTCGATCCTCAATGTGATCAATAAACACCTGGCACCCTTCCACAAAAGTGTTTTCCAGGATTTTAGTGGCAATCGGATTTTCCAGTTCCCGCTGAATTGCCCGCTTCAGTGGTCTGGCACCATACACCGGGTCGTAACCCTTGTCCGCCACATAGTCGATAGCCGACTCTGAAACATGTAGGGTAATTTTCTGATCCGCCAGGAGCTTGTACAAACGCTTCAGCTGAATTTCCACAATGGCCCGCAGCTCGTCCTTGCTCAGGGGATGGAAGATAATCAAATCGTCCACCCGATTCAGAAACTCTGGACGGAAATGCCCCCGTAGGGCCCCTAACACCCGTTCTTGCATTTCCTCAAATTTTGAGTCATCCCCTGCCACATCCAGAATGTGATCGCTACCAATGTTGCTAGTCATCACAATCACCGTGTTGCTTAGGTCCACAGTTCTTCCCTGGGAATCAGTGATGCGGCCATCGTCCAAAACCTGCAGCAAAATATTAAACACATCGGGGTGAGCCTTCTCCACCTCATCCAGCAGCACCACAGCATAGGGATGTCGTCGCACCGCTTCAGTCAACTGACCGCCTTCTTCATACCCCACATAGCCAGGAGGAGCGCCAATCAGTCGGGCAACGGAATGTTTTTCCATATATTCCGACATGTCCACCCGGATCATCGCTTCTTCCGTATCAAACAGACAGTCCGCCAGCGCTCGGGCTAGTTCAGTTTTACCCACCCCGGTCGGTCCCATAAACAAAAATGAACCAATGGGGCGACCGGGATCTTTCATGCCGGCCCTAGCCCGTCGAATGGCCGCAGACACAGCGGTTACCGCTTCACTTTGACCCACCACCCGCTGATGTAAATAGCCCTCTAGCTGCAACAGCTTCTGGCGCTCGGTTTCCATCAGGCGGTTCACCGGAATGCCGGTCCAGTTGGCGACAATTTCGGCAATGTCCGATTCGCTCACCTGCTCTCGCAGTAGGGTGGACCCTTTGTCCTGCATTGTTTGCAGCTCAGTATCCAAAATCTCTAGCTCTTGCTGTACGGCTTCCAGTCGTCCGTACTTAATCTGGGCCGCCCGGTTGAGGTCATAGGCCCGCTCCGCCTGCTCCACCTGCACTCGGAGTTGATCCTCCTCTTGCTTGAGGGCCTTAATAGCATCCAGCGCCTGCTTTTCAGACTGCCATTGGACCGTTAGCCTTTGCTGTTGAATCGACAGCTTTTCAATCTCTTTATTGATCCGCGTCAGTCGCTGTTTCGATGTCCGAGACGTGGCCTCCTCCCCCTGCAGCGACAGTTTCTCCATCTCCAGTTGCCGCAGCCGCCGATCAATGGTCTCCAACTCCACCGGTTTGGAGGTAATCTCCATTTTTAGCTTGGCGGCAGCTTCATCGATCAGGTCAATAGCCTTATCGGGCAAAAAGCGATCGCTAATGTAACGATCCGACAGGGTGGCTGCCGCCACCAGGGCAGAATCCACAATTTTTACACCGTGGTGAGCCTCGTAGCGTTCCTTTAACCCCCGCAAAATCGAAATGGCGTTCTCGACGGAGGGCTGGCCAATGTAGACCTGCTGAAATCGACGTTCCAGGGCGGCATCCTTTTCAATGTGTTTGCGATACTCATCCAAGGTGGTAGCACCAATACACCGCAGCTCTCCTCGGGCCAAAATTGGCTTCAGCAGGTTACCCGCATCCACATTACTATTGCCGCCGCCAGCACCCACCACCGTGTGCAGTTCATCAATAAACAGCACCACCTGACCATCTGACTCAGCCACTTCCTTGAGCACCGAGCGTAGTCGTTCTTCAAATTCACCCCGATATTTGGCCCCGGCAATCAGACTGCCGATATCCAGGGAGATCAGCTGGCGATCCTTCAGGGACTCAGGCACATCCCCATTGACAATGCGCTGGGCTAAGCCTTCGGCAATGGCGGTTTTACCCACCCCCGGTTCACCGATCAGGACGGGATTATTTTTGGTTCGTCGCGAAACCACCTGGATCACCCGACGAATTTCTTCATCCCGACCAATGACAGGATCAAGCTTGCCGTGTTTGGCTTCTTCGGTTAGATCCCGACCATATTTCTCTAATGCTTCGTAGGCTTCCTCAGGGTTTTGTCCCGTTGCTTTTTGCTTACCGCGCACCTGGTTGATCGCCGCTCGGATATCTGCCACATCCAGCTCAAACCCTTTCAGCAACCTTCGGCCAATGCGCTCGTCTTCGGCAAACCCCAGCAGCAGGTGCTCAATGGAAATAATGTCATCCTGCAGCAGCTGGCGGGCCGCCTCAGCCTGATCGAGCATCCGATCTAGGCTTTGACCCAAATACAAATTGCTATCCGCCGTCGCCCGACCCCGTGCCTGGCGCTGGGCAAACGTGGATAGCTCCTGGGCAATCAAGTCTGAATCCAAATTGGCCTTGGCCAATATTGTATCGGCTAGGCCTTGCTGTTCAATCAGCGCCACCATCACATGTTCGACTTCAAGATACTGCTGGCGAAAGCGCCGTGCAACCTCTTGAGCTGCAACAATGGCATCCCATGCCTTGGCGGTAAATTTATCAGGATTGGATGGCTGCATTGGGTCTGAATGAATCTGGCAGGGAAACGAACAATAAGTATATCAAGTGGAGGAAGGCTCAACGGGCTGAATGGGCTCAATGGATTGAGTGGGCTCAATGGATTGAATGGGCTCAACGGATTGAGTGGGCTCAATGAGCTGTGGGGGCGTTCAATCAGCCGACTTAACTAGATTGGACCCCTCAACTAAGCTGTTACTGATTGGGTCTGGGAGGGCTCCTGAGGGGAGGCCTGGTCTTTGAGCTGAATCAGCTCAACTTTATAACCATCGGGATCACTCACAAAGGCAATCACCGTGGAACCATGCTTCATGGGCCCTGGCTCCCGCACAACCTTACCACCCCGTGCTTTGATCGCTTCACAGGTTTGGTAGATGTCATCCACACCCAGGGCAATGTGGCCATAGCCATCCCCTAGATCATAGGATTCCACCCCCCAATTATGGGTCAGCTCTAGCACCGTATGATCGCTTTCGTCGCCATAGCCCACAAACGCCAGGGTAAACTCCCCCCCTGGGTAGTCTTTCCGACGCAGCAGGGTCATGCCTAGAACATCGCAATAAAATTGGAGGGAATTATCCAAATTGCCCACCCGCAACATTGTGTGCAATAAACGCATTGCCTCTTCTCCCTTAGTTGAGCTTTGTGACCTCATCCTAGCGCTGGTCGAGTTTCTATGGTGCTTTCGCACCGTCTATCTAATCCATTATCTAATCCATATTGACGTACACTTTTCCTCACATTTTTCGCCGCCACCCTATCGGTTATGCAAGATAGCACCGTATGCTGGTTTATCGTGCGGCTGTGTTATCCATTGAGAGACAGAATAATCGACGAGTGAGTCCTACACACCCCAATTATTTATCCATAGTTAATCCATAAGGAAGCCCAAACTAATGATTGACTTACTTGAAACCGCCATCGAAGAGATTCGCGCCCGCGAAATTTTGGATTCCCGGGGCCGCCCCACCATTGAAGCTGAAGTCTATTTGTCTGGGGGAGCCATGGGCCTAGCCCAGGTTCCCAGTGGCGCATCGACGGGTACCTTTGAAGCCCATGAGCTGCGGGATGGGGATGGGCGCTACGGGGGCAAAGGGGTACTCAAAGCGGTCAATAATGTATATGAAAAAATTGCCCGTGAACTGATGGGATTAGATGCCCTGGATCAGGTGGTGATTGATCGTACCATGATCGCCCTAGATGGTTCGGAAAATAAGGCGAACCTAGGGGCTAATGCCATACTGGCAGTGTCTTTGGCCAATGCGAAGGCGGCGGCTCAGGCCTTGGGTCTTCCCCTCTATCGTTACTTGGGTGGCCCCCTAGCCAATGTATTACCTGTACCTCTGATGAATGTGATTAACGGAGGAGCCCATGCCAATAACAATGTGGACATTCAGGAATTCATGATTGTGCCTAGCGGTGCTAGCAACTTTCGGGAAGCCCTGCGCTGGGGGGCGGAAGTGTTTGCTAGCCTGAGTAAAGTGCTAGATCAAAAAGGTTTGCTAGGTGGAGTAGGCGATGAAGGTGGTTTTGCCCCTAATTTGGGCTCTAACCAGGAGGCCCTAGAAATTTTGATTGCTGCCATCGAATCGGCAGGCTATAAGCCCGGTGAACAGATTTCCTTAGCGCTGGATGTGGCGGCCAGTGAGCTCTATCAGGATGGTCAATATACCTTTGATGGGAAGGCTCATTCCTCCGCCGAGACCATTGATTATCTGGATAAGCTAGCCACTCAATATCCCATTGTGTCCATTGAGGATGGTCTCCACGAGGAAGATTGGGCGGGTTGGCAGGCCTTGACCACTAAAGTGGGTAGCCGAATACAGCTGGTGGGGGATGACTTGTTTGTCACCAACCCGGTCCGACTGCGAAAGGGAATTGAGCAAAAGTCAGCCAATTCGATTTTGATTAAGCTCAATCAAATCGGCACCCTGACAGAAACCATGGAAGCCATTGACTTGGCCACTAGGAATAGTCTGACATCGGTGATCAGTCACCGGTCTGGAGAGACTGAGGATACTACCATTGCGGATCTGGCCGTGGCCACCCGAGCCGGTCAGATTAAAACAGGCTCTCTCTGTCGCAGTGAGCGGGTGGCTAAGTACAACCGTCTGCTACGGATTGAGGATGAGCTAGAGGATCAAGCAGTCTATGCCGGTGCAGTGGGCATGGGGCCTGGTCAGGGCTAGGGTCTGACGGCTAGATAGATGGGTAACTGGCAAATCCATTGACGGGACATCAATTCGATCAAGCAGAGCAAAATCAAGCTGATCGAACATGATGTCCCGTCAATGGGTTCGTCCGTCTAAGGTCGCGTCTGTATAACTTGATCGCTGTTACTCTTCGTTGGCGGGTAGGGGTGGCAACGACGTTGGATTGCTGCCGCCGGGAGTCAAAGGGTTGAGGGGACTGCCAGGTGTTGTGGGAATGGGTGTAGTCGTGGAAGGATTGAGCGGGTCGATATTGCTTGGTAAGCCACTGCCCGGCAAGCCACTGCCTGGCAATCCACTGCCCGGCGATCCCAATCCACCGCCCGGGAAGTCAGTCCCAGGCAGGTCAGTCCCTGAACCGTTAATCAGGTCTTGAATATCAGGCGATAGTTCCCCAGGTAAGCCATCTAGGGATGTGTCTGGCGACTGGGTACCAGCTGGTAACGTGGCTAAGGCAACGCGATTGCCCCCCACAGAGCGTAAAACATCGAGCACTCGCACCACGTCATCGTAGCGAGAATCCTTCGCGGCATATAACACGACGATCCCTTGGGGATTGCCGCTGTAAAAGTCTCTTACCAGGCCCAACAGGTTCTGTTCCAAAATGGGGTCTTGGTCGAGATAAAGCCGTCCGATGGGATCAACACTGATGTAGAGGCGATCGCGACCGGTGGTGAGGGCGGCCGGTGGTAGGGCCGCTGCGGTGCTGGCATTGGGTAAGTCTAAGCTAATTGCCTGCTGACGGCTGCCCACAGCGGCCAGGATAAAGAAGGTGAGAATGCAAAAAACGACGTCGACGAGGGGCAGTAACTCAATCTGAATATCGGTTTGTTGTTCGTCTAGATCCAGTTTCATGGCAATGCTCAGGATAGGGTATTGGCTGATAAAAGAGGCTGGAACCTTTGCCCTGAGGTCCAAGATCTTTTAGTTTTTTGTATAGGTGCTCTTTTAGGAGGTAATCTTGGCACCCAGTTCACTGGGCTTCCCATCGCTGAGGGACCAAGCCTGGCGATATAACAGTTCTAATTCGCTGCCTGACTGTCGAAAGACCTTGGCCTGGCCAAAGACGAGTCCTTGAAATAGGCGGAAAAACATCAGGCTAACAATGGCAATAATCAGGCCAGCGGCGGTGGTGATGAGAGACTGGCCAATACCCTCGGCCGCACCGCTGGTGGCACTGCCAATGGCTAAGTCGTTGAGATTTAGGGATCCCAAAGACGTCATTAGACCGAGGACGGTACCCAACAAGCCCAGCATGGGGGATACGGCAATGACTAATTCCAGTACTTTTTCACCCCGTCGCATGGCCGCCAATTCTTCGTTGGCGGCGGTCTCTAGGGCGAGGCGAAAGACTTCGGGTTCTTGGTCTTTAAGCTTGAGGGCGGCGTAGAGAAAACGTCCCATGGGCAGACGATGGGCACGCTGGGCAATTTCTGTGGCGGCGGTCCATTCTCGCCGGGCGGCTTCCAATACTCGACCGGCCACTTCCCGTTCCCGCGTGAGAATGCGAGACCAAAACCAGATCCGCTCGATAACGGTACCGAGGGCGATTACTGATAGAACGAGCAGGGGCCACATGGCCACTCCACCTCTGGCAAATAATTCAGTAATGTTCACTCGCTTTCTCCCATATGCTTCCTCTGACGAATGTTACCCTGCGCAGGGACCAGATATGCCACAATTTTTAGGCTGGTCTGGCAGCCTTGCTACTGGCCAAGTTTAGAATTTCCTGGGCGGCGCGATCGCACACCCCCACGGTTCCTAAAGACTGTCGCATTCTCCTGTAGCCCTCCACCATCTTTTGCCGTTGATCCGGACTGTTCAGCAGGTTTAGTGCCACTTGGCTGAGGGCCTCCGGAGTGGCCTCCCACTGCACAAACTCTGGCACAACCGGCTCCATATTAACTAGATTTACCGGTGAGACATAAGCGGCTGAAAATTTTAGCACATACTCCGCCACCCAGGCCGTAATCCGATTAAGCCGGTACATCACCACCTGAGGCACTTCCATTAGGGCAATTTCCAAATTGGTTGTGCCTGACTTGCTAATGGCTAGGTCCGCTGCCGAAATCGCCAACATCTGGTCCGCCTTAGCCACCACGCAACCGTTCAAACCATAGGCTTTCAGAGCCGTTTCTAGGGGGGAGCGAAAGGCCTCTCGGGCTAGAGGTACCAAAAATCTAACCTGGGGCATCTGGGCCTGGATCTGTTGGGCAGCGGTAAATATAATCGGCAGCACATAGGTCAACTCCTGCTGACGGGAGGCCGGTAACAGGGTCACCACGAGGTCGGTCTGCCCCAGGCCCAAATGCTGCCGAGCAGACTGCTTAGCTGTCTCGGGCCGATAGTCGGCAAACCGATCCAATAGGGGATGCCCCACCCAGGATACCTGGCCCCCCTTGTCCTGGTAATAGCGGGCCTCCCCTGGAAAAATAGCCAGGATGCGATCGGCAATGGCCAAAATTTTCTCCGTATCGCCTGGAATCGTAGCCCATACCCAAAGGTGGGGGGCAATGTAGTAGACGATGGGCAGCTGGGGAAACTGGCGGCGGACAAATTTACCAATGGCCACATTCGGCCCCATGTAGTCAATCAGGATCACTACATCCGGCGGCACATCCTTCAGATGCTGCTGGGCTCGGCGGTTTAATTTGAGGGCGGCCAGGGCATGGGGCAAGGCCTCAAATAGGCCAATGGAACTGACCGATACCGTATCCCCAATTAACTTGGCCCCAGCCGCCGCCATGCGTTCCCCGCCCATGGCTGTGATTTCCACTGACTGGCCCCGCTCCAAGGACTGCCGCTCTAGGGCATCCACCAGCAGGCCCCCCTGAAGATCGCCCGAAACTTCCCCCGTGTGAATAAATATCCGCAGGGGACGGGCAGGAGGATGTGGCGTATGGCTAGCCTCGGTGTGGTGCATAGTGAACCCGGCCCTAGGGCAAAGACTCTAGGAACGAGAGATCGGTCGATGGGGGGTGGCCCCCCGCCGACCGGGGATGGCACCCCGGCGGTCATCGCGTTGGGAGGCCACTAAAAACCGATGGAGATGTTGTACATACTCGTTGTTGGCAAAAGAATCTAACTTGTCGAGAGCTTCGCTAAAGGTTAGACCTGACCGATAGAGCAAACGATAGGCCTGTTTGAGACCCTGGTAAACTTGGCCGGATTCCAGCTCGCCGATCCCTGAACGTTTTAGCCCCACCTTATTCAGACCCCGCACCCGCGAGGGATTACCTTCCACCATCATGTAGGGGGGAACATCCCGTTCAATTCGGCTCATGCCCGCCACCATGGCATGGCGACCAATGTGTACAAATTGGTGAATCCCCACCAGACCACTAATGCGCACATTGGCTTCAATGTGCACATGACCGGCTAGGGCTACCGAGTTGGCAATGATCACATTATCTTGAATGACGCAGTTATGGGCCACATGCACATAGGCCATGAGCAAAAGGCCATTGCCTAACCGGGTGATTTCGCCAAACCGAGTGGGGCGATTGATGGTGACATATTCGCGAATATTGTTGTCGTCACCGATGGATACCAGACTTTCGGAGCCGTCATACTTCAGGTCCTGGGGCTCTAGACCAATGGCGGCTCCCGTAAAGATCCGATTGCGTTGACCAATCTCGGTGTGGCCGTCTAACACCACATGGGACCCGATTTCCGTGTCTTTGCCAATGCTGACTTTCTCCCCAATCACAGCATAGGGGCCCACTTTGACACTGGGGTGAATTTGGGCCCTGGGATGAATTACAGCCGTGGAATGAATCAGAGCAGTTTGAAGCATTGGTTTGGTTACGTTTATTCAACCACAGAAAACATCAGGGTACCTTCGCATACCAGTTGACCATCAACTTCAGCTTTGGCCTGCATTTTGCCGAATTTTAGCCCACGGACACTAAGCAGCTCAGTGGTGATAACCAGCTGGTCACCTGGCACAACTGGGCGGCGAAACCGGACTTTGTCGATGCCTGCAAACATACATAACCCATTTACGCCTGGCATTTGGGTAAGTACAATACCACCGACCTGGGCCATGGCTTCTACAATCAGCACCCCTGGCATAATGGGACGCCCTGGAAAGTGTCCCTGGAAGTGGGGTTCATTGAAGGTGACATTTTTTAGGCCGACCGCCTGTTTACCAGGAATATAGTCAATGATCCGATCCACTAGAGCAAAGGGATAGCGATGAGGTAATAGGGCTTGAATTTGCTCTAGGGTAAAGGTGAGGCGAGCTGGACTTTCGGCAACAGCCGGTTGAGATTCCTGGCTGGTGTGAGATTTATTTTGAATGACGGTGGCCATAGACTTTTTTTAACAGCAACGGCGTAGGTGTTATCGGCTAACCAGGAGGCGGTTGAAACCTGATCCACATCTAGCAACTGTAGGGTTTTTCGAGGGAAAAACTCAAGGTTTCAACTGGAATGGAGTGGATCTGTGGTGCAAATAGTGGCTAGGTGAGTAGCCAGGTGAGTCGCTAACTGAACGTGCAAACTATGACTGGCACGGTAAGCGGTCACATGCATCCTAGGGAGAACACCTAGTAAACTGAGATCCCCTACTAAGTCTAAAAGTTTATGACGTGCCGGTTCATTTGGAAATCTCAGGGGGGGATTCAACCAGCCCGTTTGGTCACAGACGAGGGCATTTTCAAGGCTGCCGCCTTTGATCAAGCCTTGCGATCGCAACCCATCAATTTGGTGCGCCATGGCAAAGGTACGAGCTGGAGCCACCAACTCTCCAAAGTCCCCATCAGCGGGGGACCAACTGTGCCACTGATTACCAATGGCCGCCACCGGAAAATCAATCCCATAGCTAAATCGGAGTTCTGAGGCAGGCAAAGCCACCACATAGGCATCCCCATCCCGCACCACCACCGGCTCCTCTAGGGCGGTGGCCTTGGGGCGCACCGCTGACTGCGCCACCGTACCCACCGATGCGATCAGGCTACTCCACCCTTGGGCGGACCCATCCATTAAGGGCACTTCCGGACCATCAATTTCAATTCGGGCATTGTCCACCCCAGCGGCCCACAGGGCCGCCAAGAGATGCTCCACAGTGCGCACCTGCTGTCCTTCCGGCCCCAGTTGGGTAGAGAGACGGGTTTGGCTCACCGCCGTCACAGTGGCAGGAATCCGCCGCTCTGGTTGGACATCCGTGCGCACAAAATAGCGACCGCTATCGGCCGAAGCGGGCTTTAGCACCACCTGGGTTGTCTGTCCCAGGTGTAGCCCCACTCCTGTACAGGTTACGGGGGCGGCTAAGGTGTGCTGCCCACCTGTCATTAGAACCGTTCCCCAATGCCAAAGTGAATCCGGCCATCCCCATCATCGCCAAAGCCATAGTCAAGGCGTAGGGAGCCTAAGGGGGTTTGCACCCGGATACCCGCACCATAACCAAGGCCATCGCCGGGCTTACCCCGAACCTCTGCCGGGTCACCGGGAACGCTACCACCGGAGCCTAAATCAGAGCCATAGTCAACAAAAAAGGCTCCCCCCAGGAATGAGGTAAACAAGGGAAAACGATATTCAGCCGTCGCTTGCACATAGGAGCGGCCACTGCCCAGATCGCCCTCATCGTAGCCCCGAACCGAGCTGGTTCCTCCCAAGGAGAAGGCCTCATAGGGGGGCAGATCGCCAATCACTGTACCCCCTTGCAGATTTAGGGCCAAGGTTTGGGGGCCATCCCCAAAGTTCAGCAAACTAACCGGTAAGTAGCGACTATAACTGGCCCGCAGCCGGTTAAAGAAGATGGTGCCATTGCCCACCGGAATGGTTTGTTCCGTACCCAGGCGCAACAGACTGCCGCTGGTGGGCACCAAGGGATCATTCCGTTGGTCCCAGGAAAAGCTGACCGGAATGCTGAGCAGATCGTCCCGGCCGCTGCCGCTGAAGCTCAGGTCATTTCCTAGCTGGTCCTCAGGGGATAGGTTGCCGTCGCTATCCCGAATGGAAATCCGCTGGTACTCTAGGCCCACCGACCCGTTCCAACCGTCGGATAAGGGGCGACTAAAGGACACCCCACCGCCGAGGCGGTTAACCCGAGGCGTATCCCCATTGGGCAGGTCAATATCCGTATCACCCCCATCAAAGATGAGAGAAATTGAGCGCCGGTTAAAGCCATTCACTGTGTAGGCCGTGCGATAGGGATCTCCAGCAATCCAGGGATCCGTAAAGCTAACGTCAAACAACAGCTCCCGGTCGCTCAGCTGCAATTCCGTGCGCAGATTCTGGTTGTTGCCCCCTAGGTTATCCTGCTGATAGCTAAGACTGCCAAACACATTTCCGCTGAGGTTAAAGCCCACGGAGGCCCCCACGGAACCGGTATTACTTTCGTCGATGTTAACCACCACCTTGACCTTGCGGGGGTCCTCATCGCCGGGGTCCAGGGAAAGGCGCACATCATCAAAAATACCCAGACCAAATACCCGCTGCAGATCTTGTTGGATGCGGCTCTGTTGAAAAACATCCCCGGGCTGGGTGTCAAATTCGCGGGTGACAATAAAGGGACGGGTTCTACCATCGATGGGTTCACCCTCATCATCTACAGAGTCACCGTCCTCGTTGATGTAGCGCACCTCAATGGACTCAATCACCCCTTCAGCCACAATCAGGGTGGCCACCCCGTCATCGGACACCTGGGGAGCTGCTGTTACCTGGGCCAGGACGTAGCCCTGCTCGCGATACCACTCGTTGAGGGCTAAAATACCGTCTTGAAAATCGATCAGATTGAGAATCTTGCCGTACTGTTCACCAAAGATTTCATCAATCTTCTCATCTGGCAGTACCTGTTCTGCCCCATCGGTGCGTACATCGACGCCAGTCAGGATAGGGTTGGGTTCAACACCAAAGGTGACGCGCACCCCCAAATCCGTATCATCGGGTCTGGCCCTAACATTGGCAAAAAAGCCTGTGCCAAAGATATTGTTGATGTTTTCCTGGAGCTGACTGCGGGTGGCTGGGCGACCGGGACGCAGGTTAATCGCCTGATAGACAATGTCTTCGAGAGCCGGGTCCAGGGGGCTGCCATCTAGGTTAACCACCTCCACTTCCGCCACTAGCACCTGGACTTCTGCTTCTGCCGGGGCCGGGGTGGGATTTTCAGAGGCGGGATTTTCTGGCATGGGAGCCCCTGGGGATGGGGTCGCGTCCAGTTCCTCAGCCTCTTGCACTGGGGCCGCTTCGGAGGGACGGCCAATGCCGTTTAGTAGGCGGTCGAGGGTTTCCTCGGGTGTTTCTGCCGATGCTTCCTCAGGTGTTGCAGGCGTATCCTGGGCCAATAGCCTATCTTCGTCAGCTACTGGATTGGTTAACGGGGCGAGCGCTTCCTGCTGCGCAGTGACTATTGCGGCCGCACCGTCTGTTGGCTGCTGCAGGGATAGGTTCTGGGCATCGACGGTCTGACCCATGGGCTGGGTCTGGTCGAGGATCAATGCCGTATCGTCTGCCGTAGCATCGGTCGTTAAAGATTCTGCTACATCAGTCGCATTTGCTGCGAGCACGGGCAACCCAAACAATGTTGCAGCGGTGCAACAAGCCAATAGAGTCGGCGAAAAGCGCATAGGCGGTCCTGTAAAAGTACTCCTGACACCATGTGAAAACAGCAACTTTAGAAAGCTCCTGTTAATGACATACACCAAATCCGGTCTGGGTTGCTATAGCCAAGACTCCAGCAATCCTTGCATTTTTTTTCAAAAGCGCCTTGGGGGCATGAAAAAAATGTAAACGGAATTTAATATTTTCTGGAAGATTCTACCGCACCGTTTCCCTCATTGCTCAACTTGTGTGTGCCAGAATTCGATCTAACACCTACCGCACCGTTTCCCTCATTGCTCAACTTGTGTGTGCCAGAATTCGATCTAACACCTGTTGATAGCCTGATTCCACATCGCCCAAATCCTGACGGAACCGATCCTTATCCATCACTCGACGGGACTCATCGGTTTCGTTTTGATTCCATAGACGACAGGTGTCGGGGCTGATCTCATCCGCTAGGACTAAGGTGCCGTCGGCCAGGGTGCCAAACTCTAGTTTGAAATCCACTAGGGTAATGCCACAGCCATTAAAAAAATTTATCAGCACCTGATTGATCCGTTGGGCCATTTGCTGCAGCTGGGTGACAGTATCGTCACTGGCAATGTCCATGGCTCGGATGCGATCGCAAGTCAGCAGCGGATCCCCCAGATCGTCATTTTTGTAGTAAAACTCCACCAGGGGTGGGGTGAGGGGTGTCCCTAGGGCGATGCCGGTCTGGCGACATAGGCTACCCGCCGCCAGATTGCGCACCACCACCTCCAGGGGCACAATGGTCACCGGCTTCACCCACATCTCGCGCCCATCGGCTTGACCCTGGGGGGAGTCAATCCAGTGGGTGGCGATGCCCTGGGCCTCTAGCAGCTGAAACAGGTGGGTGGAGACGGCATTATTAATTCGCCCTTTGTTGACGATGGTGCCTCGCTTCTGGGCATTAAATGCAGTGGCATCATCCTTGAAATAGGTCACCAGTACCGCCGGATCCTCGGTGGCATAGAGAATTTTTGCCTTGCCTTCGTAAAGCTTTTTTCGCTCAGCCATGGAGTCTCCCAAGGAAAATTTGCACCGCCCATTTTAACCTGCCGACCATGGCCAAATTCTATTTGGTCGTCATCACATAGACCCCATCCCAGTCGGCTGCTGGCGGGTTCTCCAAATAGGCATGAATACGAGCAATATGCACATCCACCGCCTTATCCTGGGGCCGCATCACCTTGGCCTTGGCAAATAGTTCTAAGGCCCGGTTAAATTTTTGCGAGGTATAGGCGCTACGCCCCTGCCGATAGAGATCCAAAAAGTCCTGGGTGCCGGCATCTAATTCGTAGTTTTGGCGGTTGCCAATCAGCTCATAAATTTTCACCGGCTCCGTTTTCCCTTTCACTCGGGTCAGATCCAGTTCCCGCACCCAGACCAAATCCCGGCAGCGGTCATAGGTGTGCTCGCTCATGACAATGTCACAGCCATACTGCTTGGTTACCCCCTCCAAGCGAGAGCTGAGATTCACCCCATCGCCAATCACCGTGTATTCCATTTTGCGCCGAGAACCGATGTTTCCCGAAACCACTTCTCCGGAGCTAATGCCAATGCCAATGTTGATTTTGGGCCGACTGGAGGCCTGGCGAGCCCGGTTAAAGTGCACCAGTCGCTCCCGCATATCCAAAGCCGCCTCCACCGCAGACCAACCGTGGTTGTCTAGGGGGAGCGGTGCCCCAAATACGGCCATTAGGGCATCGCCAATAAACTTATCCAGGGTGCCCTGGTGATTGAACACCGCCTCCACCATGGTCTCAAAATATTCGTTCAACATGGATACTACCTGGGAGGCTTCTAGACTCTCCGTCAGGGTGGTATAGCCGCGAATATCTGAGAACAGGACTGTCACATCCCGCCGTTTGCCCACCATTAGGGAATCCTCCCCCAGGGCCATAACCTGGTCCGCCACACTGGGAGTCATGTAGCGATAGAGGGTGGTTTTCATCCGCTTTTCTTGGCTGATGTCCTCTAACACCACCACCCCGCCGCGCACCCCGCCGCCAGGGGCGGTTAGGGGATTGACCGTCAGGTTAATGCTGTGCTCCAGGTGGCGGATATCGTCAGGGGCTTCGATGGTGATCGCCTGCTGCCCCCAAGGGAAGTAGGTTTGGTCCTCGTCAATCTCCTGGTTGGGAAAGAAGGTGGAGGGTTGGCTGCGCAGTTCCACCGGTACCAGCAATGTTTGCTCACCCTCCACCGTGGCCACCGCCACCCGCAGGGTTTGCTCTGGCACATAATGCTCTGAGCCAAACTCTAAACTGTCGGCGAGGCGCGATCGCAACCGCTCAATCGGCACCACCTCCCACAGGAGACGACCCACCAAAATGTCTTCCCAAGCCTGCTTTAGCTGGTCGGCCGTCGCCTCATCTTCCGCCGCCGCCGCCGGACAGCCCAATAGGCTCAGGGCCGACTCATTGATAGTGACAATCCGCCCCCCCATATCCGTGGAAATGACCGCATCGGAAAGGCTTTGGAGAATATCTTTCTGGTATTGCTTCTCCAACAGCACATTCTCATACAGCTGGGCATTTTCCAGGGCAATCCCCGCCTGGATATTAAACGCCTTCATAAAGGACTCATCGGACCGGGTAAAGGAACCCTGCGTCTTGTTGATCAGCTGGGTTACCCCCATGATCCGCCCCGATGAATTAAACACCGGCATACATAAAATACTGTGGGTGTGATAGCCCGTGCGCTCATCCGCCGAACGGTCAAACCGACTATCTTTATAGGCATCGGGAATATTTAAGGTTTCGCCCGTGGAGGCCACATAGCCCACGATACTATCCTTATCATTGGCCTGACGCAGCTCCACCAGTTGGGTGCGATCTCCACTGAGCACCTTGGACCACAGTTCATTCCCATCCATCAGCCACAGGGTGCTGCGGTCCGCCTGCATCAGCTTACGGGCTTCAGTCATCACCGACTGCAGCGTCACCTCTAACTCTAAACTTTGATCCAACGATGAGATCGCATTTAACAGCGCATTCAGACCTTTTTGGGTGCGCGCTGCCGTGTAAAACGAGTTGCAGCTCTCCAACAGCACCCCAATGGACTGGGCAAAGGATTCAAACTCCTTTTCATCATTGGGGGTAAAGCGGTCGTTACCAATTTTATTCAGCAGCTGCACCACGGCTACCACGTTTTCCCCATCACTAAAAATGGGCATACACAGCACATTCTTAGTCCGATAGCCCGTTTCCTGATCGGTCGCGCGATTAAAGCGGGGATCGTCATAAGCACTGGGAATATTCAGGGTTTTTCCCCTCTCTGCCACATACCCAGCAATCCCTTTTCCCATGGGAATGCGGATCTCCACCGGCTGTTCATCATCCCCCTGGGCAATTTTGGACCACAGTTCCTGATTCTCCTCATCTACAATAAAAATTGTGGTGCGCTCAGCTTCGAGGATCTGGCCAATTTTCAACGTGAACGCCTCTAACAATTCGCCTAAAAGCGTTTCCAGCGATTGATTATTGATCAGGTTGATCGCCTTGAGGAAATACTCAAACTCTTGAATGATTAATTCTAGAAGCTCGATAAATCTGGGCTTAGATAAATGCTGAACCTGAGTCTTCAGATGACCAGGCATATTGCCCTGCGACAAACGGGCCAACGTACTATCTGCAGATGACTGAGCCATAGTGATTTATACGGGTTCGCTAAAATATAATCTAACGAAAAATTTAATTCAGAGGATGGCTGATTTTGAGTATGGGCTAACCTATAGCTCCAGTCAGATAAGAACTGTGACAGATTGGTTAATGCCATACATCAGCTAGGGCTGAACGGGGAGCTAGTAAGCCCTTTTGTGTGGATTACTAGCGTGGAATGCTCAGTGAATATTACAAACATTCCCTCAACCACGCCAGGGGACAGCAATTACAGCATGATTGCTGTCCTGCCACGCTGCGCCAGCGCCGTGTCCTTCCCCTATAGTTTAATCGGTCCCCCCTAGTTCGGGCTTAAGCAACGGAAATGCAATAACATCGCGGATGCTGGGGGAGTCGGTTAGCAACATCACCAAGCGGTCAATGCCCATGCCCATACCGCCGGTGGGAGGCATGCCATATTCCAATGCGGTGACAAAGTCTTCGTCTAGGCTTTGGGCCTCCAGATCCCCCGCTGCTTTTTTGGCCGCCTGGGCCTCCAGACGTTGCCGCTGATCCACCGGGTCTGTCAGCTCCGAAAAGCTATTGGCCGTTTCTCGCCCCACGATAAACAGCTCAAACCGTTCCACTAGACCGGGCTGATGCCGATGGGGTTTGGCTAGGGGGGAAATCTCCACCGGATAGTCGGTAATAAACGTGGGTTGAATCAACGTCGCCTCCACCGTCTGCTCAAAGGCCTCGTTTAAGACATGGCCAATGGAGGGGCAGTCATCCACACCGTTTAAACCCGCCTCCTTCGCCGCTGCTTTGGCGGCATCCAGGTCCGTAAATGTGGCAAAATCTACGCCGGTCTTTTCCTGGACCGCCGCATGCATGGTGATGCGCTTCCAGGGGGGGGTGAGGTTGATGGCCTCACCCTGGTAGGTAATGTCAGTGGTGCCCAACACCTCCTCTGCCGCATTGACAATCAGGGCCTCGGTGATGTCCATCATGTCGTAGTAGTCGGCGTAGGCCTGGTACAGCTCTATGGAGGTAAATTCTGGATTGTGGCGGGTGGAGATGCCTTCATTGCGAAAGATGCGGCCCATTTCAAACACCCGTTCAAATCCGCCCACAATCAGTCGCTTTAGGTGTAGTTCCGTGGCAATGCGCAGGTAGAGCTGCATGTCCATGGTGTTGTGGTAGGTGACAAAGGGACGGGCATCGGCCCCACCGGGCTCCGTCTGTAAAACCGGCGTCTCAATTTCAATAAAATTTTGCTGGTCTAGGTAGCGGCGGATGGACGCGGTAATCTGGGCCCGTTTCCGAAATGTATCTCGCACCTCGGGGTTGACAATTAAATCCACATAGCGCTGGCGATAGCGCTTAGCCACATCGGTCAGGCCATGCCACTTGTCGGGCAGGGGCATGAGGGCCTTGGTGAGAATGGTGTAGGTGCTGACCTTCACCGACAGCTCACCCTTGTCGGTGCGCTTGATGATGCCCTTCACCCCCAAAAAGTCCCCCACATCCGTGAGCTGTTTCAGGTGGTTAAACGCTTGGTCATCCGTCTCGGCCATGGCCGCCTGGATGGTCTTTTTATCGAGAAATAGTTGAATCGCGCCGGTTTCGTCTTGAAGGGTGAAAAAGGCAAGCTTACCAAACACTCGCCGGGCCATAATTCGACCGGCAATGCTCACCTCAAAATCGGCTTCCTCACCGTCGGGCAGCTCGGTAAATTGTTCCTGGAGCGCCGCCGCCTGGTGGGTGACATCCCAGGTGTAGGCATAGGGATTTAGCCCCAGTTGTTTTAAGTCATTTACCTTCTGCAAGCGGGCAGCACGAATTTCACGGGGGCTTTGGTCGTCGGGCTGGGAGCTGGCCATGCGTTGGGGGTCAGTAGTTGTGCAGGTGTTAATTGTATAGCAAGCTGCTGAATGCATTTAGTAGCTTGCTATCAGAACTGAAAACTCTAGTCCAACGGCTCCCCTGGAATATATTTGGCCAACAGCTGGGCCACCTTATCGGGGCTGGGAGGTTTGGCTAAAAAATCATCGGCCCCGACCATTTTGGCCCGCATGCGGTCGAGCATGCCGTCCCGTCCGGTGAGGATAATAATCGGGATGTCATAAAACGCATCGGTGCGGCGGAGAAACTTACACAGTTCGTAGCCGCTAATGTTGGGCATGGTGATGTCTAGAAAAATCAGGTCGGGCTGGTGTTGGGATAGGGTGGAGATTTGCTCGACGGGCCTGGTGACGGGCAGCACCTCATAGCCCAGGGGCTGCACCAGTTCCGCCATCACTCGGCTGACTAAGGGGCTATCGTCAATGCAGGCAATGAGACCTTTGGTGCGCAACTTGGGGGTCTTGCTAGGAATGACCCGTTGAGGTGCGTAGGGGGCTGGAATGTCTGGAATCTGCTGGAAATCGACCCAGCCCTGATATACCAACGGTTGCAGCAGCTGGATCACATCGGTGAGGGAGCGGTTGGTCTGGGCGGCTATGTCCCAAAGGGTAATGTTGCCTTGCATCCAGCGGGCCAGACGTTCGTATTTGGCCTCGGTAACGTGGAGCCGCAGCCCCTTGGGGTTGATCACGATGGGGCAGAGGTAGGGCAGGTCTTGGGGCAGGAGGGTGGGTAAATGTTCTGCCCCCATGGTTTGCCAGTGGCTATAGATTTTTTGCGATCGCACCAGCGCCTGCTGCACTGACAAAAACACCACCTGCTGCGACACCATCCGATTGGGGTTCCACTGCACATCTTCGCTGCGATAGTCCACCAGGGTGAGCATCACTTCATCTACAATGCTTTGGATGATGGCCTTAGCCTGGTTCAAGGAAATATGCCCACACTGGATCGCCTGGTTAATAAAGTCCACCTCCCAGAGGTCGTCAGGCCGCCGCATTTTGGCAATCCAGCTGGGGGAAAACTCTGCGCTATGGCGACGCAGGCAGCGATACCAGCGGCGGACCGAATGTTGCCCCCCCGTGGCATAGATTAGCCGCCCTGAATAAAAGTAAAGTTTCCAAGGATCAGTAGTTGTGGATTGCACTACCAGTTCACCGGTGCGGTGTTGTTGAGCAAGGGCAATCAGGTATTGGGATAAGGACTGGGCCTGGGTCAGCATATCAACCACACATTGAAGGCTTTGGGCAATGCCCTAGAGCCGTTGAATCTAGTTTTGGCATTTATGACACCTTGGGATTAGTTTGCCCAGAGTTGGTCAAACACAGCTATTGGCAGATGGGATGGTGTTGTGAGCGGTAGCGGGGTTTGGCATGGCCACTGTGGCGGGGTCTGGCGACGGCGGCTCGGTAGGCAGCTGGATATCTGTGGTGCAGCCATGCTGGAGTTCCCACACCTTGAGGGTGATGAGATATTCGTAAAAAGCCTGGAGCATACACCAGTTAAATCCGGCCCGACCGTCTAGGATGCCGCCTAGGAAAAAGTACATGTAGATAAACCGCACCAGGGGGCGCAGGGGCAGGCGCAGGGATAGATCCTTGAGGGCGCGGCGGCGTTCTACTTCGGAGCTGCCCCAGACTAGGGCACGCCAATTGACGCCATGGCCCGATAGCTGGCGGATGGTTTCCTGGGCTTCGTCGGTGGAGTAGCGGTTGTGTTTTTCGAGCCAGCGGCCAAAGCCTTTGCTGCAGGTGTAGTGGGGATAGGTGGCTTGCAAAAAGCCGGTGGTGCCTTCACACACTTCGCGCTCGGTGTGGCCGTAGTCGTCAAACCAGACTTGTTGTTTATCTAACAGCCGTAGCTGGTAGCGGGGGTACTGGGTGCTGCGACGAATCCACTGGTTCATGAACATGACTCGCTCGGCGGCGTAGTAACCCACATGCTGGCCGGACTGGGCGGCGGCGACGCACTCGTTGAAGAGTTCCGGGGTCATGCGTTCATCGGCTTCTAGGATGTAGACCCAGGGGTGTTTGGTGGGGACGTTGCGGAGCATCCAGGTGCGTTGTTTACCATGGCTTTCGAAGGCGTGTTGGATGGCGCGGATGGGGTATTGCTGGGCGATGGGGAAGGTGCGATCGCAGCTAAAGGAATCCACCACAATGACATCGTCTGACACTAGGGCCGACTCAATACAGGCGGCAATATCCAGTTCTTCATTGTGGGTCAAAATAAAAATCGAAATCATTGCGATATTCTAGAAATCATCCAGCAGGCTAAGGAGGCCCTAGCCGAGGTCTACCCAGGGGAAAACACACCCAGCCTTAATGTCAGGTGTTCTTTAAGATTGCCCGTGATTGTGGCTGATCCTGCAAAAAACAGGCTCCCACCACAGAATATTTGGTTTAGTTTGACCGATAGATAAAGGACTGGTTAAATTCAGGCGAATTTAATCTGGGGGTGCTGAACTCACTTTCTTTTTACTATCTACCTCAGTCCGCTGCCTTCATCCGTTTGTTTTCAGCCGTTGGTAAGCTGCCGCTGTGGGGTTAGCGGTTTCAAAGTCGGTGCAGCCAATGGCGTCTTCTGACAGGGCCTGGGAAGGATGAAGCGGACATTTGAGGACGGCCTGGTTGGTGAAGAAGCTACAGTCTGCGCAGGGAATCCGGTGCATGGTTTGGGCTCGCTGTACGCTATCTCGGGTGGCGGCGATCACTTGCCAGATGCCGAGGATGACCATGGACCAGGCGGTGATGATGCAGATGGGGCCGAGGTAGGGCTGCAGCCAATGCATGACGTACAGCAATATGACGTGAACCAGTTGGAGGAGCTGATACATAGGGGGTGGGGTGGTTGCGTAGGGTGGGCACAGCCTGCCGACCATGGGCCAAAGTAGCTATCAGCTTAAACGGGATGTAAAATTCCCTACTCAGAGCGAAAATATTTGTAGCAAAAGACCCTCATTGCCCAGCCCCTTGCTCCCAGGGGGAGAAGGGGGGGCTGGGCTGAGAATCCTTTTCTCCTTGGGAAAAGGTGGAGCCCTCATCCCCCAGCCTCTTGCTCCCAGGGGGAGAAGGGGGGGCTGGGCTGAGAATCCTTTTCTCTCTGGGAAAAGGTGGAGCCCTCATCCCCCAGCCCCTTGCTCTCAGGGGGAGAAGGGGGGGCTGGGCTGAGAATCCTTTTCTCCTTGGGAAAAGGGGGAGCCCTCATTGCCCAGCCCCTTGCTCCCAGGGGGAGAAGGGGGGGCTGGGCTGAGAATCCTTTTCTCCTTGGGAAAAGGGGGAGCCCTCATCCCCCAGCCCCTTGCTCCCAGGGGGAGAAGGGGGGCCTGGGCTGAGAATCCTTTTCTCCCTGGGAAAAGGTGGAGGCTTACTTCAAAGTCCTTCTCCTCTCGGGAGAAGGATTTAGGATGTAGACGCCAAAGCGGCTTCTCGAAGAGGGGGGAAGTTCAAGGCCTGATCATCCCCATAACTATCCAAAAAGTTAACCTGCATGGGTACCTGACAAATACAAACCAAAATTGCTACAACTTAGGGACCTATTACTAACTATTACTGCTCTATGCTCGGAGCCCTGTCCCTGGCTGCCGCCACAGCCATTGCCAAAATCGTCCTAGAAAAGTTCTACGAAGGAGCGGGGGGGAAACTCGGGGAAACCGTCGTCGAAAAAGCCAGCGATACGGTGCAAAAGCTTGGCAACCTGATTTGGGAGAAATGCTTTAAAGGTAAGCCGGACGATGTGGCTCAGCTGCCGGAGCAAGCGGCAAAACCAGAGGCCCAGGCAGATCAGGAAAAACTGGCCGCCTATTTGGGACAGGTATTGAGTCAGGACAGCAGTCTGTCTCAAGATGCGAAGAAACTAGCGGATGAGCTGCATCAGGTGATTGTGACCATGGAAAATGTCACGGGTCGCAATGTGCAACAGAATTTTGGTGGGCAAAATTTACAGGTGAATGACCCGAATCAGCCGGTCATTCAGGTGCAGGGTAACCCCACATTTCACTTTGGTGGATCAGGCAAGGACGGTTAGCTGGAGTCGTCGGGACGGGAACCGCCAAAGAAAACTACCCCAGATTATGGATTAGAAAACCTAGTGGCCCGCGAGTTTGTCGGGCGACAGGATGAGCTGAAAACGCTCCACCAAAAACTACAGGGCTCCGATCAGGTCGCCATCGCCGCCCTAGCGGGCATGGGGGGCATTGGTAAAACCGCATTGGCGCAGCAGTATGTGCGGCAGGCAAAGGATGAGTACCCTGGCGGGCGGTGGTATTTCAAGCTGCGGGAACAGAATTTAGCCACCTTGTTGGTGGGGGCTGCTGCCCTGTTTGATTGGCAGTTGCCGGATACTTTGTCGGACGATGGGGCCAGGGTGAAATGGTGTTATGACCAGTGGTGTCACCATTTTCCTGGGACAAGATTGTTGTTGTTGGATGATGTGCAGACCTACCAGGATGTAAAACACTTTTTGCCGATAGATAATCCTAGCTTTCGGGTGTTGATGACCTCGCGGCAGCGGTTTGACAAGCCGGTGGATCGGTTGGACTTGGGGGAGCTGCCGCTGCCTGAGGCGATTGAGTTGTTAACGGCGCTGATGGGGGATAGGGAGCGGGTAACCGCACAACAAACCGAGGCGGAGGCGCTGTGTGAGTGGGTGGAGCGGCTGCCGCTGGGGGTGGAGCTGATTGCTCGGTATTTGGCGGTGCATGGGAATTTGAGGTTTAGCAAACTGTTGGAACGGTTAGAACTGCAGAAGCTGGCTGCTAGGGCGATGCGGGATCTGCCGGAGGAGATGGCCTATGAGTATTCCATTGAGGCGGCGTTTGAGCTGAGCTGGCAGGATTTGACACCGGAGGCGAAAACGCTGATGGGGGTGTTGAGCATTTTTGCGGCTGCGCCCATACCGAAGGGATTGATCGAGGGGGCATTGTCGAAGTGGGATGAGGAAGATCTGGAGGAGGGGCTAGATGCGGGACTGGTAAAGCGTAATTTATTGCAGCGGGACAAGGATGGCAGCTATCAGCTGCATCAGTTAATCCGTGAATTTACGGTGGGTAAGTTGGAAACTGAACTCGGTGAGCAAACGTCTGCATTGCAAAAAGGCGTGGCCGTCGCAGTGACTAACTTTGCTAGCACTATTGAGCCCATTGTTAGGAAAGATGATCGGCAAGCTGTGGGTTTAGGTGTCCCCCACATGGCATTGGTGGCACAGGAACTGAATGATATTCTGGCGGATGATGAAGATCCTGGTTGGGTATTTACTGGGTTAGCTCGATTTTATGAAAGTCAAAGCCTCTGGCCAGAAGCTGAGCGTTGGTATAAGGGACGCTTGAAAATGTCAGAACGGAGGTTCGACTCCGATCATCCCGACACCGCCACGAGTCTGAATAATCTGGCATTGCTGTACGACTCTATGGGGCGCTACACCGACGCCGAACCCCTGTACGCGCGATCCTTAGAAATCCGCGAAGCGCAGCTCGGGCCTGATCATCCCGACACCGCCACGAGTCTGAATAATCTGGCTGAGCTGTATCGATCTATGGGGCGCTACACCGACGCCGAACCCCTGTTCGCGCGATCCTTAGAAATCCGCGAAGCGCAGCTCGGGCCTAATCATCCCGACACCGCCTCGAGTCTGAATAATCTGGCTGGGCTGTATCGATCTATGGGGCACTACACCGACGCCGAACCCCTGTACGCGCGATCCTTAGAAATCCGCGAAGCGCAGCTCGGGCCTGATCATCCCGACACCGCCGGAAGCTACAACAATATGGCAACGTTTTTCTATGCCTTAGAACGTTATGCAGAGTCGGCTAACTTTGGCGTCAAAGCCTTGGAGGTCTTTCTTACCAAGCTTGGACAAGACCATCCCAATACTCAAACTGTTGGCAACAACTTTGTCACCATCTTGCAAAAGGTAATCGAAACAAACCAAACAGAACAACTTTCGGATCATCCCCTTACCCAAAGGGCGTAACCGGTCTCGCGCTCTAACTCAAGCAAACAGGGGCCAATCGACTGCACCGAGTAGGTTTCGGTGTGGATAAAGGCGTTCAGTTTCATGCTGAATGCGAAAATGAGTAAACGCTTGCCA
>NZ_JAYGIG010000138.1:0-34678 GCF_034932105.1 Leptothoe sp. PORK10 BA2
GTTTCTGGGCAACTTGTTTGGATAAAAAATTTCCTAACCCCGGGGAGACATGGGCTTGAAGCTGAGCACGAACGGTTTGCTCAATGTCTGCCAGGCTATTCATCGGCAACCCCTGGGCTTGAGCGTCTTCATGGAGAATCTGTGCAATTGCTCGCACATGGGAATCGAGTTGCTGACGGCTGTCGGGTGTCATCGCTATGACCGGATAGAAACGATACCTTCTAGGATATTTTTTCTCTGGCTAACGGTTGACGTGCTCCCCTAGGCAACACCCAATTTTTGCACTGCCCATTTGTTGTATAAAGCAAGAGCGCGCGCATCCACTGACAGTAAAATTACGGATACCTCTATGATGGGGCGTAGATTCACCCTGACAGTCATGAATCGGGGCGTTAAAATGCTGACTATCAAAGCCCCCCATTACGATGACGCAAACCTTGGTTGCCAATCTCTAAAGCCTTCACATTCCCAGATTGTGTTGGCATGTTGATGTTTCTCAGGATTTTACGGATCCTTCACATGCTGTGAAGTTTTCTAGAAGTGCATCCGAGAAGCTCCCCTACCCCGTTTTTTCCAAATGGTTTATGTGTATTAATTGGGTAGGAAATCTTGAACCCTGTAGTTTCATAAAGGCTGCTACAAGTCTATCAAAATCGCCATAAGACTATCAAATTGGGTTGAAATCTTGATGTTTCTCAGGATTTTACAGAATTTTTCTGTATATCCCTTCACATGCTGTGAAGTTTTCTAGAGGCGTATCCGTGAAGCTACCCTGCCCTGTTTTTTCCAAATGACTTATGTGCCTTAATAGATAGTAAATTCTGAACCCTGTAGTTCCCGAAAGGTCACCACCAGGCTCAAAAAAG
Organism: Leptothoe sp. PORK10 BA2; assembly: GCF_034932105.1. Classification (NCBI taxonomy): domain Bacteria; kingdom Bacillati; phylum Cyanobacteriota; class Cyanophyceae; order Nodosilineales; family Cymatolegaceae; genus Leptothoe; species Leptothoe sp. PORK10 BA2. The sequence goes on from NZ_JAYGIG010000138.1 coordinate 867, forward strand.
GGTATCAAGCTCGCCACAAAACTATCAGCGCAGGCAAAGTTCTTGTCTTGCCATGCATCAGATCAATCTAGGAAAATATGAAAAAAATTCAGCCCGATACCTTGTTGGAGCAAGCTATAGATATAAGAGCCGCACGTACCTTGTGTAGAGATGGTTGGTCCTGCGACCAAATCAATGATGTCTTGAAAAACATCGAAATCACCCATCAGCAGTTTGCAGCGTTCCAAGAGCAATCTAAGGCCCTGGATGAGCTACAGGAGGTCTTTGGCCCCCCCGCCAACTCCCTGTACAGCAAGCGCCATGAAACCGAGCAGTCAGAGATTGATTTTCTGAATCGTGGCCCAGATGCCGCCACGGAGGTGCTACGAGAGAACAACTGGCAGGCCTACGAAATTAGCCTTGTCATCCAAGATTCCATGTTTGTGCCCTTGGATGAACCTCAATTGGCACCGCAGGCTCCCTACTACGGCAGCAGAGAGATGGCATCTTTTTCAACCGCCACCATTCCGAACCATGGCGGCTATGCCCTCAGCGATCCCCACAGCATGCCCCAAAGTGAAATGGTCTCCAGAGCCGTTCAAAATTTCACCTATGCCTCTACCCAAGCTAGCTTTGACCCAAGCAGGCAATCACGCCGGACATTGAAGCGGGATACGCTTATTCTGGCATTTATGGCAGCCGTGGCCCTGGCTCTGCTGTTTACGTTGCTGTAATTGCCGCTGTAATTGCCGCTGTAATTGCCGCTGTAATTGCCCCATAAGACAGCTTTATAAGGCATTAGTACTCAACGACAAATTCGTCAAAACGGTTGATTGGCAAGCAATCTTCCAATTCGATGCGTTTAACACTGGCGCGGTCAGGGCCCACCCGAGCCCAGGCAACCAAGAGCTGCAGTTGCGCATCGGCACCATCGGCCACAATTTCTACGGTGTGGTCGGGCTTGTTCATGACATAGCCCGTCAAATTGAGTTCCTTGGCTTTTTGGCGGGTGTGATAACGAAAACCCACACCTTGTACGCGGCCATAAACCGTAATCTTGATTCTCGACATTTTAGGGATGAGCTAAATAAAGGGGTGAGCTGAATTTCTGATCCCTATTTTGTCTCAAGATGTAACGTAATATAACTTTTATTTAAGTTTTATCAAGAGAAAAAAATATTTTTGCTCAAGGGATTTTTTTCACAATGCCAACTAGATTGGCATTGACAAAGCCGCAGCCGCTGACATGCCCTAAATCAGCAACAGAGTATTGGTTAGCAGAGTCTCTGGAACTTGAGCCAAAGCAGCTTTGACCACATCAATGCCCGCACCCGGTCGACAGGCATGGGCCGTTAGGTGGCTTTTCCATACACGGCTACCGGGCTGGCCATGGAAAAGCTGAAGCATGTGGCGGGTAATGGCATGCAGTTTTAGGCCCTGATCGGTCCAACGAGCAATATAGGGCAGCATCGAGAGCACCACCTGATGCCGGGTAAGGGCTGATTGGACTGCGTAGATGTCGCGATCGGCTAGGGCAAAGATGTAGGGATTGTCATAGGCGGCGCGGCCGATCATCACGGCATCTACCTGATGCAGGTGCTCCTGGGCTTGGTCCAGGGTCGTGATCCCACCGTTAATTTCAATCCATAAATGGGAATGGGCCTGTTTAAGACGATAGACATCGTCATAGCGCAGGGGCGGAATATTGCGATTGTCCTTGGGACTTAGCCCCTGGAGCCAGGCTTTGCGCGCATGGACGGTGAATCGACGGCAGCCAGCGGTGGCCACAGTGGTGACAAAGTTCTCCATGTCTTCGTAGCGATCGCAACTATCAATCCCAATCCGATGCTTCACCGTCACCGGAATCTCCACCGCCGCCTGCATGGCCGCCACACAGTCGGCCACTAGCTCTGGATGGGCCATCAGGCAGGCGCCAAAATTACCGCTTTGCACCCGGCTACTGGGACAGCCCACATTCAAATTCACTTCGTCATAGCCCATATCCTCCGCAATAGCGGCACATTTAGCCAGGATCTGAGGATCATCCCCGCCGATTTGTAGCGCTAGGGGTTTTTCCTCAGGATCAAACCCCAGCAGCTTGTTGCGATCGCCATGGAGAATCGCTTGGGACGTGATCATTTCCGTATAAAGCAGCGTTTTACGAGTGATTTGCCGCATGAAGTAGCGAAAATGCCGATCGGTGCGATCCATCATTGGGGCCACACTTAAGGGATGGAGGCGGGAATGAATAGGTTGAGATAGGGCAGGAATGGATTGAGAGAGAACATCAAAACTCATAACATTGACCCCTCCTGCTCCAAATAGTCCTTAGCCTTTTGCGGCTGGCCCCACAGCACCTGCTCATGCTTGTAAATCACCATGCCGGGTCGGGCTCCCTTCGGCTTATATACATGCTTAGGCTGGGTATAGACCACTGGCACCTGTTCTGACTGCCTGGCTCGACTAAACCAGGCCGCTATGTTAGCCGCCCAAGCCAAATCCTCATCACTTGCCTGGGCTCCCGGAGCTAACCGCAGCAAAACATGGCTCCCGGGAATTTCTTGGGTGTGGAACCACAGATCGTAATCATTGGCCGCCTTAAAAGAAAGGGCTTCGTTCTGATTATTGTTGCGACCGACCCAAATCTCAATGCCGCTAGGGGTGCGGTACTTGTGGAAGTTGGGCAGATGATCGACCCGAGTCCGGCTCTGACGCTGGTAAGGATCATCTAGATAGGCCTGCTGCACCAACTCATCTCGAATTTCTTCTAGGGCAGCCAGGTCGTCAGCATCCCTGTACTGAGCAGTTTGGCTCAGGGCCGCTTCCACCTGCTCTAAATAGTGCAGTTCCGTTTCCACCTCTGTCAGCAAAGGCATCACAGCATCACGGGTCCGTTTGAGTTTTTGATGCCGTTTATAAAACGCTTGGGCATTTTGCACCGCATTTTTTTCAGGATTTAAAGCCACCACCACCGGCTCCCCCGATTCAAAATCCTGCAGCTCAATAGCGGACATCCCTGGTTTCCAATGGTGGAGATAGGCCATCAGCAAGTCGGCCTTAAAACGATAAAGATCGGCCTGGTCAGAATCCTCCAGACGTTGGTGAAAATTCGCCGCCTTTTGTCGTAGCTTTCCCGCTAGTTTTTTGGTTTTTTGAGTGAGTTGATTATGTAACTGGGCAAAGATTTGCTGGTTGAGCTGGGCCGTGTAATAACTATCCAACAGCTTCTGCAGGGTCCCTGCCACAGGGGATGCCGCCGCCCAACCCAACACCGTATAGCCCGTCTCTGTATGGGCTGGTTGAAAGTCGTTTTTCTCCAGGCACTGGAGCCAGCGCTGCCACTGGAGATACAGTCGCTGCCAGTCTTCGGTGGTCAAACTATCGGTGGCCTGACTGGGATCTAACTCAGCGGCCAAGCTCAGTTGGCGGGCTAGGGCCGTGCTCAGACCGCAATAGCTCGTCAACATCATTTTGCTCAGCTTACCGGGCACCAAACTAATTCGTTCTTGCCAGTCGGTAAACGGTTCATCTAACCGAGGAAACACCCCCACCATGGCCGGAGGCGGCCTGTATTGCCCACCCGTGCGAATAGTCCGAACACTCGATTGTTGCTCACTCACCTGATGGGCCGCCGTCACAATGTTCTGCTGCCCATTCGTCAGCAGAACATTGCTGTATTTCCCCATAATCTCCACATAAAGGTGCCATTCAGCCATTTCATCGGGACGGCGGGCAAATTGTAAATCCACCGCCCGTTCCCAAGGAGCCAAAAAATTAATTTTAGTCAGGGCTAAACCATTAAACTGATGCTTCAGTTGCTGGCTAAAGGCAAACGTGTCAGGTCGCTTTGGGGGTGCCGCCCCCATGTGAATACGGGCGGCTTGAGGATGCCAAGAAATTGTCAGCCACCCACGGCGCTCAAATGTACGTAAAGCAAGACAAATAGTGTTACGATCCTGTTGCACTACCTGCTCACAGCGAGCAGGCAACCATTGGGCGGTTAGCTCGTTACATACAGCTTTAAGAGTTGTTACATCAACCGGCTGCACTTTTTTTCCTCTGTTTTCAGTAATTTTGTTGAATTCTGAATGATTCTTCTCGTTTTTCGCGAGAAACCCTTGTTAGTTGGGCAGTCTAGCAATGCACCAAATATGACGGGATTCGATATTTTCAATGGTTCAGCGTTGTTTTTTCATGTTTAAGCCCGTTTTTTTCGTTAAGCTGTCAGTACTAAAAAATTAGTGATTTACGCAGTTTTCACCCCTTTTTGCTACGTCATGTAGCGGTTGACATTTTCACTAAACTGTGAGCAATAAGCTTGCTATAGAACCCTATGGAAATCAAACTTATCAATATTGGCTTTGGCAATATCGTATCTGCCAATCGCGTTGTCGCCATTGTTAGCCCCGAATCTGCACCGATTAAACGTTTAATCGGTGACGCCCGTGACACCGGGCAGCTGGTGGACGCCACCTACGGCAGGCGAACCCGCGCGGTTATAGTGACTGACTCAGATCATGTCATCTTATCGGCCCTCCAGCCGGAGACGGTGGCTAATCGCTTTCTGGTGAATAAAGAATCGAATGGAGAATAGGCGATTACCTCCCTAGTAGAGTTCCTGGATGAAGCCTGAGGAGGTTTACACTAAAGACATTCATAATGCCCAAGAAATTGCATTTGCAGATGTCCGTTAATTCCGCTCGTCCTCCGGCCCTAGACAAAATTGTTAAACGCTTCCAACGGATTCAGGATCCACGGCGTCGCTATGAGCAACTGCTGTGGTATGCCAAACGTTTGGAAGAGTTTCCCGAGGACTCAAAAACACCGGAAAATAAGGTCCAAGGATGCGTCTCCCAGGTTTATATCATTGCGACGACTGACGAAGAAGGCAAAGTCAGCTTTCAGGGAGACTCGGATGCACAAATTACCAAAGGACTGGTGGCCCTCTTAATTGAAGGCCTCAATGGTCTCCCACCCCAGGAAATTGTGCAGCTAGCCCCTGATTTTATTAAGGATACTCAGCTGGATGTCAGCCTCACGCCCTCACGGGCCAACGGCTTCTACAACATTTTCAAAATGATGCAACAAAAGGCGTTGGCGTTGGTGGGTGGGTAGTTTAGATCGGTCGGTTTTGATACCGACCGATCTAAACTACTGTCCATAAAAGTCCGCCGCAAAATCATCACCATAGAAATCATCTTCTCCATTCCCATCACTGGCTGCATCGCCATCCTGGGCAGTAATGCCAAAGACGGCCAGTAGCCCGTTGTGCTCAGCAGTTGAGTCTAGAACATTTGCCTGGAGTGCCTGCCACACGGGGGCTGCTGTAATTAAAAGCTGTCGTCCTGTGGGTGTCGCCTTGAGGGACTGGCTCCGTTTGTCTTTACCAGGGCCAATGTCAATCCACCCATGCTTGCACATGCGATCTAGGGTGCGGCTGATGGTGGATTTTTCCATGCCTAGCATCTGCCCCAACTGGCCAGGGGAAATAGGCCCCCGACTGACGATAGTGGCCAAAATATTCAGCTGGTTGATGGTGAAGCCTAACGGGCGCAGGGCATCGTCATAGAGGCGGGTCACCATGCGATTGATCTGGCGCAACCGTCGCGCAATGCAGTCATTGGTTATTTGACGGGCAATCTCTTTGGGGGTGCCGTAGGGAGACATCATAGGCGGGGCAAGATAGGCGGCAGCTGAATAGTTATCCCTAGGCTAAGCACTAGTTGTATATCCAACCATCTACGTTAGCAAGTTACACTAGGTTACTTGGCTTAATATTCGTTAATATCTACTAATATTTAGATATATCTAATCGTAGCGAAGGTCTATGGATATCCTCGATGCCATCCCAGTTGATAATCTGTGGATTGGGCTGATTGTGGGCTTCGCTTCTTTGGTACAGGGTCTGGCGGGGTTTGGGTTTGCCCTGGTGTCCATATCACTGCTGCCCCTATTTATGGAGCTGCAGCTGGCGGTGCCATTTGTGATCGCCGTCAGTCTGATTGGGAATATATCCCTCTGGTGGCATCATCGGGAGAGCTTTGAGTGGTCGCGCATCGGGGATCTAGCTGCCGCTGCCTTGGTGACCATTCCGGTGGGGGTGATCGGTCTCAAATATGTACCTGAGCATTTAGCTCTCCAAGGGTTAGGGGTTTTGGTGCTGGCCTATGTGGCTTACTCATGGCTGCAGCTCAATCTGCCCGAGTTGACGGGGCGACCTTGGGCCTACGCGTTTGGCGCGGCCTCAGGGGTCTTGACTGGTGCGTTTAATACGGGTGGCCCGCCCCTGGTGATCTATGCCAACTGCAATCAGTGGAGTCCTGAACAGTTTAAAAGCAACGTACCCGGGACGTTGTGTGTGCTGTCGACGGTTGCGATCGCAACCCACTACTGGCAAGGACACTTTGACGGTCCCCTGATGACCCAGGTGGGTTATGCATCGCCCTTTTTCATGGTGGGCTTGGGCTTGGGCACCTGGCTGTCCAAGTACATCAATGCCGATGTTTTCCGTCGCATGGTTCTGCTGTTACTGGGAATGATTGGCTGCAAGCTACTGATGTAGTCATCAGTAGCTTGCAGCAATACACCCCGCATCACTACCTATCATCTAGGGCGGGGACGTCTCCTGGTCTGCAGGGGTGACATCAACAGTTTCATCACTGAGGATCTCCACCTCAGGCCGAGCCCCAGGGGTTTCCGGTACTAGCTGTTCTAAAACAGGCTCGATCTCGGCAGGCTCCACATCCATAGGATCGATCTCCACCGGCGCCACATCAAAGGGTGGATTATCCCTCAAACTGTCTCGCAAGGCATCACCCAGAGGTGGATCTACAGGCTGATCTACAGGTTCGGGGGGGGCATCCAGGCTGAGCTGAGCGACCTGTCCTCGGAAATACGGTTCGCGATACTTGAGGGATTCGGCAAACGCCACCCCGGCCCGAAAGGCCACCAGCGCATTATTCGTATCGCCAATTCTTAAATACACCTGCCCCAAGCGGTCATAGGCTTCCAAAATCCCGTGCTGATTATAGGCTTGCTGCTCGGCCCGCACCAAGAGGTTATACATTGTGAGGGCTTCATTGTTCAGCCCCTGCTCAGCATAGAGATCGCCCACCTCTTTCAGCACCGTGCTGACATGGCCATACAGCTCCAGACGCTGAGCGGTGACATAGGCCAGGTTGTAATACTCCAGGGCCTGGGCATAGGCCTCCAGAGCACGAAAATTACGGGCCATGTCAATTTCCAGGGGAGGCTCCCGGTCACTTTGGCCCGTGGCTCGATAAAGTTTCAGCAGCTCCGCCTGCACCGGCAACGCCTGGGGGTAGTTCTTCAGTTCTTGGTAACTGTAGATCAGATCATTCAGGTACTGGGTGTATTCCAGGGTATTGCCCTGGGCCTTGGCCCTAGCTACCAGCTGGGTATAGAGGGGAGCGGCCCGCTGAAATTCAAACCACTCCAAATGGTGATTCGCCAACACCACGACCCACCCCTGCTGAGCCGCTTCATCCCCGGCGGTCATTTGGATCAGCTGCAGGTAAATTTCGGTGGACGTGTCCCGCATGCGGAGGGTTTGGGCAATGGTGGCAATGGTTTCCACTTGCTCTAGGTCGGCCGTAGCCTTTTCCGCTGCCCAAATCCGCTCCAGCCTCACGGCCATCAGCCGAATCTCCTGGGAACGCTGGGCATTCCAAGCCTGCAGACCAATGCGGTCTAAGGCCTCCAGTTCTGCCTCTAGGCCAAATAGACGACGCAGCTGCACTTCCCGCATCCACAGGGCAAAGGCTTCGTCCGGTTGCTCCGCCAGCAGGAGCAACCGGGCCTGCTCGTCTAGCCGAAATAGCTCTAGTTCTAGGTTATATAGCTCTAAGGGGCTTAGGGGGCGGTCCACCACGGTGGTGGGGAGTAATGGGTCCCTGGGGTCTGCGGCCAAGGGATTGGTGAGAAAAGCATCTAGCAATACGGGGTCCAGCCGCTGCCCATGGGCCGGTAACGCCCATAAGGCTAAGGCCACAAAGCCCCCGGCCAGTTGCTTGCCAAAGGAGCGGCACCAAGACCGCTTTCGTAAACCAAAATAAACACTCATTTACAGAACTTTGTACTCGCGCTGCTTTGCGACCGTGGGCGGTCATCTGTGCTGTAATCTTAAGATCTTGTGTACTTTTTGACGTTGCAAACCCCCAGGCCAAATCTCGGGATGGCTTTATGGACAAGGTCTGGATGGATCAAAGTCGTTGAGCTGGTGCATCCTCTCAATGAGCAACGGCAATCTTTTGTCAGCAGGCCTTCAATGGCTGTCTAACCATAACAAATCTGTTAACTATGTCCCCAAATGTAGCAACCCGTACTATCCGGATTGGTTCTCGTAAAAGTCAGCTTGCCCTAGTGCAAACCCACTGGGTGCAGGGTGAGCTACAAAAGCGCTTTCCTGAGATTAACTTTGAAGTTAAAACCATGGAAACCCAAGGGGACAAAATTCTCGATGTTTCCCTGTCTAAAATTGGCGATAAGGGTCTTTTCACCCAAGAGCTGGAAGACGACATGCTGGACGGCACCGTAGACTTCGCCGTCCACTCCCTGAAGGATTTGCCCACGCGCCTGCCTGAGGGTCTCATGCTGGGCTGTGTCACCGAGCGGGAAGACCCCGCCGATGCCCTAGTGGTCCATGCAAAGCATGCGGGTAAAACCCTGGACCAGCTCCCCGAGGGGGCGATTATTGGCACCTCGTCCCTCCGGCGTCTAGCCCAGCTGCGGCACCACTTTCCTTCCTTCCAGTTCAAGGACATTCGCGGCAACCTCAACACCCGTCTCAGCAAGCTAGATGCAGGTCAGTACGATGCCATCATCTTGGCAGTGGCTGGTCTGAAGCGGCTGGACATGGCAGAGCGGATTCAGCAGGTAGTGCCAGCCTCCATCTCTCTCCATGCGGTCGGTCAAGGTGCCTTGGGCATCGAGTGCCGCACCGGGGATGAGGATATTTTGACGGTGATTAAAACCCTGGAGCATTTGCCCACGGCCCAGCGTTGCTACGCGGAGCGGGCCTTTTTGCGAGAGCTAGAAGGGGGCTGCCAGGTGCCCATTGGCGTGAATACGGTGATCGAGGGCGATACCCTCACCCTGACTGGTATTGTGGCCAGCTTGGATGGGCAAACAGTGGTGAAAAACGAAATCTCGGGTCCGGTGGCCACGGCGGATGAAATGGGTACCACCTTGGCCAAACAAGCTAAGGCAGCGGGTGCCCAGGTAATTTTGGATGCGATCGCAGCCGAAAGCCGTTAAACGATCGTACGGCGGGCATCGCCCACCGGCCCAAATCATTCCATCCCTAGGATGCAGTCAACCCACTGCATCCTTTTATTTTGCCTAACCAACCAAAATAATCCTGCCCCCACCTTAGCCCTTACTTCCGCTGTCCCTACTACTCCCTAAGCCCAAACCAGCGCGACACTTTTGACCACCCATCCCCAATTCCTGAGCCATCCGTATGCTGAAGCACTATGCACAGATCCAATCGGCCTCTAGACTTGATCCCGTGGACCACGGCTTTTTCAAAAGGGCAACAGGAACGGGATGCGAATTTTATTTGTGGCAGCAGAAGCCGCTCCGCTAGCAAAAGTGGGCGGCATGGGCGATGTGGTAGGTACACTGCCTAAGGTACTGCGCGCCATGGGGCACGATGTACGGGTCTTAATGCCCTATTACGGCACCATCAGCAAAAAAGTGGATGTGCCGGAGGAGCCCATCTGGTGGGGCTATGCCATGTTCAATGCCTTTGCGGTCTATGAAACCACCCTACCCAAGTCCGACGTCCCCCTCTATCTCTTTGGCCATCCCGCCTTTGACGGCGACGAAATCTACGGCACCCCCGACGAAGACTGGCGCTTTACCTTTTTTGCCAATGGTGCCGCCGAATTTTGCTGGAACTACTGGAAACCCGATGTGCTGCACTGCCATGACTGGCACACCGGCATGCTGCCCGTATGGATGCACCAGTCCCCAGAAATCTCCACCATCTTCACCATTCACAACCTGGCCTACCAAGGTCCCTGGCGCTGGAAGCTAGAAAAAATCACCTGGTGTCCCTGGTACATGCAAGGCGATAGCACCCTGGCCGCAGCGCTGCTCTATGCCGACCGGGTGAATGCGGTGTCCCCGACCTATGCCCAACAGATCCAAACCAAGGAATATGGCGAAAAGCTAGAAGGGCTGCTGTCCTACATCAGCGAAAAACTTAGCGGCATTGTGAACGGCATTGACCTGGATGAGTTTAACCCCGCCACCGACGAACAAATTGAACAAACCTACACCGCAAAAACCTTAGAAAAACGAGCCCAGAATAAACAGGCACTACAGGAAGAGATGGGGCTGGAAGTGAATGATGGCCGCTTTGTGATTGGCTTAGTCAGTCGCCTAGTAGAGCAAAAGGGCATTGACCTAATTTTGCAAACCATGGACCGATTTTTGTCCTATACCGATGCCCAGCTGGTGCTGCTAGGGTCTGGCAACCGTGATTATGAAACCCAGCTGTGGGAGCTATCCAATCGTTTTCCAGGGCGGGTGTCGGTGTACTTGATGTATAGCAGCCAGTTAGCCCAAAAAATCTATGCTGGGGCGGATGCCTTCCTGATGCCCTCCAAGTTTGAACCCTGCGGCATTAGCCAGATGATCGCCATGCGTTACGGCTGTATCCCCATTGTGCGCCGTACCGGTGGTCTGGTGGATACGGTGACCCACCATGACCCGGTGAAGGGTGTGGGCACGGGCTACTGTTTTGACCGCTATGAGCCATTGGATTTGTTTACCTGCATGGTCAGGGCCTGGGAAGGATTCCAGTACAAGCCCTTCTGGAAAGAATTACAGAAGCGGGCCATGGCAGAAAACTTTAGCTGGGAAAGCTCCGCCCTGGAATATATCAAGCTCTACAGCGACGTGAAAGGACTCCCCTATGAGAGTCAAATTCCAGTCAAGTACGGTGGAACCTTGAAGACAGCGGTTTAGAAATTTTCATCCAGTTTTTCCAAGCACAATATTGGCTCTTTAGGACAAAACTATACTTTATCAATCTGAAAATCTAGGTTCTGAGAAGTCATATTCATAGTCTCCTGAAGCATCTGAAAGGCGCGACATACTCTCAGAAAATAGCTCGTCATCTAGATTTAAGAGAGTAGTGACCATACTCAAGGTTGTCTAAGTTTTATGAGTTGGTATTGGTCACGTTTGGCCGGGAAAAGCTGCCATTTTCACAGATAGTGAGTTTCTGCAAAATAGCCTGGATTTCAGCACTACCGCTCTGGTTAATCTCCTGGATCACAGCAATATTGATCAACTCCATCCCCAGACGTACCCAGTAAGCGCCCGTCACAGATTCAAAATCCACCGGGGGCATTTGGCCTGAATAGGATTGGTCCAAATCCAGCCCCAGCTTGTTACCCAGGGCACGCACCACATACTGACGTTGGGGCTCCGCCTGGGCCACCCATTGCCCTAGGGGCTGGGCAAAAATCTCCGTAATCTGTTCTTCCCCAGCCTGTTTCTGCAACCACACTTCCACCGTCGAAACAGGCCAATCGGTCGTCTCTTCATCGACTTTGGCAAAGGCATGGGCTTCGGCATAGGAAACTTTGCCATCAGCATCATAATCAGCCGAGGCGACAGGCTCTCCCGTCCGGTCCACACCGCTAAGGCCAGCGAAAAAGCTGGAGCTATAGTCAAGGTAGTCAGCTTCATTCACTTCCGGAGTGCAGCCCACCGAGGGTCTCTCGTCAACGGTGGCGAAAAAGCCACAGCGATTGTGCAGGGCAACGGGATTGTCCGGGTTACCTTGTTCGTAAATAAGATTGGCAAAGGAGCCCGCAAAGCACTGGGCCATCATGGTGACCAAGGGTTGATCGGGGGGGAGTTGGTCTAGCCAGCCAGTGAGCTGTTGCACTGAAACAAACTGTTCCTCCCAGAGGATCATCGCATTGTTGTCCGGGTTCTCGTCGTTATAGGCGCCGTGACCAGTGAAATAGAAAAAGGCTGGACAAGGGGGTGATTTTTGTCCTAACCCTTCGAACCAGGCTTGGGCATTATCCACCGTGGCAGGACCATTGAGCTGGTCAATGTCTGGGGGTTTAAACTGTTCCTGGCCGACAAGATTAATAAACCGAACGGTGGCGTCACCGTCATTGCCATTGGCAAAATACTGGCGCACATGACTGAGGCTAATACCTAGGGTGCTGAGGGTACGCTGAAAGTAGTGAACATTTTTTTCGAGGGCAATTTCGTTGTAGTGGGGGGCTCCCCCTCCCGCTAGTACCAAGAACTCCATGGGTACCTCCCCGGTCGCTAGGGCCGGGGTATCCGCCAGGGTATAGGCAGCCGTATTGTCAGTGGCAGCTTGTCGACTCCAGCCCAGACCCAGTCCAATGGCCACCCCCAATAGGCTGGTGGTCAATAGCTGGGTCAGAAACAGAGGGGTACGCATGGAAAATGTTGACGTTGCTTCACCTATTTTAGCCACGGGTTTACACCATCGGTTTTAAGGACTGGGTGGAAATGGCTCCACCGCCCTGTTTTAAGGGAGCAGCGTAAAATAGGAGCAGTTTTGGCCATCTTAACCGTTGCATCTAACATCCCATGCATCAACTTGTCACCGCTGCCCTTGACGCCCAGGACTATCGCCGGGCTAAGCAACTGATCCAACAGTGGCGTAAGGCAGCGCCCAAGGACCCGCTGGTGCTGCTGTCTATTGGACGGTTGCAGGAAGGAACGCTCCAGTGGGATGCGGCGGAGAAAACCTACCTGACGTTTCTCAAACGGGTGAATAACCCCAAGCTGATGGGGCAGGCGCGGACTGGGTTAAAACGGGTGCAGCAGGCGCGGGAATCAAGTCGTCGGGAAGCACTGGATGAGGCTAAGGCCGTCCTGGGGAGCGAAGAGCCTGGGGTGCTGGTAATTAAACCACCGGAGAATGCCCAGCAGGCGGCGGTGGGAATGGCAGAAGTGCTGAGGATTGATCCCTATATGGCGCGGTTACAACTGCCTAAAAAGGGACTACGGCTGCAGCGCACCGGGCCGATTGGGGAGATGCAGTATTACGGAGAGGCTCTGGAAGCGGCAGGAATACCCACGGTGTGGGCCACCCTTGACCAACTCAAGGCTGTCCAAGTATTTCAGGTCAAGCATTTTCAGGCGGTTTTACCCCAGCCGGTGGTGGTGTGCCAGAGTCCCACGGGGCAGATGGGTTCCATCCAGTTTGATTGGTCTGAGGTGACCCAGATGGTCAGGGCACAGCTGCCGGTGTTTGAGCAGGTGAATGATAAGGACCCCAGGGGAAAACTCCAGCGGAAGGAATTGGTGCAGGACTATGCCCAGGTGCTGGACCTGCATGTTCATGGGCGGAAGATTATTTTGCGGGGGTGCGATCGCACCTACGAATTCCGTAAAAGCGTTGCCCTCATCCCCGACCAAACCAATCTCACCTCCAGCCGCCTGCGCTGGAACGGCCTGTGGCAGACCATCCAGCGCAGCACCAACTGCTCCACCCAGGAGGACTTCACCAACTTTGGCCAAGGCGCTTTAGAAATGATGTCCCTGCTGCCCTACATGCCGGTTTACCTAGACCTCAACCGCCGCAAACCCAGCGATTGGGACACTGCCCTACAGATTTACAGCACCTTGCTTTTCCTCACTAAGTAGCTGTTAAGAAACTACTTCATGGGATAAGCCTGAAAGGCTTGTTAAGCCATGATTTAAATCAACAAAGCCATGATCTTATTTTTTAACAAGCCCTAAGGCCCAGGCGGCGGAGTAATCCTAAACGTCTCCAACCGTCGGCTAATCTGATTCAGTAAACCAAAGTCCGCCTCTGGCAACTCGCCCCCCCGACCCGACCGATTCTCCGGCGACAAAAACGCAAAGGCTTGGCGAAATGTGTCGCCATCCGTCTGAATCGGTGCATCTAAATGGCAGGGAATCACCCGCTCAAACCCGAGCTGACCCACCTGATTGGCCCAAGTCAAAACCGCATTGGCCCCCCGATTAAAAATCAAGGCCTGCAAAACGGGAGCCACCACCAATCGCCCCTGGCCACTCAGACAATCAAAGGATTGCTGCCAACTAGGCTGCCAATCAAAGGGATACAGACCAAAATAAGCCCGTTTAGACCGATCCGACGCCTGCTTTCTGGCTTGCAACACCTGACTCCATTGGGGATCTTTCAAGGCATCGGGCCGAAAGTAAAAAGCAAACAGGACGATACGCTGCCAGCCTTTGCGCCGATTCTCAGCATTGTCCGCTGGGGCATCCGCCGCACTCTCCTTGGCATGAAACAGTAACGGATAGCTGTCTAACTGCACAATGGGTGGCGGATCAGCTGGAATGGACACCACTGAGTCCGTCACTAACAGGGTTTTAGACGCCCGATGCAGTAAAGCCACCTCCGAAAAAGGACCAATGCCCAAGTTGACTGGCCCCAGCACCCGATAGTCAAACTCATCCCCAAAGGGAGCATCGGCAGGATTTTCTGGGAGCCAGTGGGTACGGCCCAGGGGAAATCCCAGCCAGCTGAGGGGTAGATTGAGGGGAAAACTCCACTGGTGGCGGGCGACATAGACCTGAGCCACAGGAAACTTGCGGGCAAACGGGGCGACAAAAACCTTGTGCTCCAGGCCCGTCACCGTGGGCAGAATGATGTACTTGACCGGGCCGTAGATAGCTTCTAGCTCATGGACCAGGCGAATGCACTCTGGGGTAGGAGCAATGGGGGCATAGACCAGCAAGCCGCCAGCGGCCAGACGGATCACAGTCATGCGGATGGGCACAACCACGTACAAAATGCCCTGGAGTTGATCAAAGGTCCAAACCTGGTTGGCAACAACCTCCCTGCGCAGGGTGCGCCGCTGTCCATAGGGGTACAACGGCATCAACGGCCACCATGGCCAAGACCAATCGGCGGAACGATCCCCTGACCGCGATTCAGACACACCCTATCCTCCAGAACCAAACTCAAGCTTTAGTATTTTAGGCGGTTCGGTTCATCCTCTAAATCAACAACGGTATATGTAGGGCATATCTTGAGTCTGGTACCCCCATCCGTTGATGCAGCCAATTTCAGGGTTGTTCGTTAACATCCTGATTTTTGTCTACCTACACCCATAAAAAAGCCTCTGTCATGGCAGAGGCTTTTGAGAGGTGGAAGAACACTTTGATGGGGCCCATGGTTAGCGAGACGTGGACTTTTCGGGGGATTGGCTGGGCAGGGTGCCAGGATCTAACACCTCTAAATAGTCAGCTAATTTGTTCCACTCACGGGCCACTCTGACATTGGCTGTATCCGCAGCAAACCGGAGTGCATCAATAATTTTCGTTTTTTGGCTTTCAGTGATTGTGTAGTTCATTCTGCTTGATTCCCAGTATTAATGTTTATGCCCAAACTGAACAGCTCGATCACAATGTCCTTGAGCTTTTCAAGGGTCTAATTCCTGTTATAGACCTGAGTCAATAAAAATTCTGTAATCTTTGCTCCAAAGGAGAAAGCCTTGCCGTATTTTTATACTTCCCAGAGGCACTGCCCTGCATCGTTCAGCAGGGGATCCCAAATTTGCCATACTAAGAACTAACCCGATCCACCCAAACTCTCAATCCAAAATCATCGTCGTGTGAGGCTAGGCTACCTATGACCGTCACCACCTATAAATGGACCATTGACCGTTATCACCAGGCCATCCAAGCGGGCATCTTCGACGACCAACCGGACAATCAGCCCATCGAATTACTGCGGGGAGAAATCGTCGTTATGCCGCCAGAGGGCGAACCTCATGCCTACTACAACCGTGAAGCTGGCGACTACCTGCGGGCGTTGCTCGGGAGTCGGGCCAAAGTCAGTGAAGCGCACCCCATCACCCTCAGCAATGACTCAGAACCCATTCCCGACCTAGCGATCATCAAACCCCTCGGCACCGTCTATCTGGAACACCATCCCTACCCCAGCAACATTCACTGGCTAATCGAATTTTCTAACGCCACCCTCACCAAAGACCTGACCACTAAAAAGATCACCTACGCAGAAGCTGGAATTCGAGAATATTGGGTCGTCAACCTCAAGGATAAACAGCTCCATGTCTTCAAAGATTTACAGCATGGGCAATACACAACGGCAGAGATCCTGAAAACTGGCACCCTATCGCCTATGGACTTTCAGGATATAAACATCCAGGTATATGACCTCATAAACCCATAGTGGGATAGGCTGCGCCAGGACTACTGTCGACGACTACTCACGCTCTTGAATCGGAAACTCTGCCCCTGCCTGGTAGGCCTCAAAATACTGCTTAAAGTAGGTGGTGCTGGTCACATTAGGTTCATCCGTGGCGTCTGGGGTGTGCTCGTAGATCGGCACCCGCTGCCGAATCACCTCGATCAGCTTTGGATTTAGCTGCTCAAAGTGATCCACCCGCTGAATCGTCGTTTCAAATCGCAGCCGGGCCGGATGTTCATAGCCCAGTTTCATCCAAGGGAGCCAGGGGCAATCCCTCGCCCATAGGGGAGTCGGTGCTTGCACCCCAGGGCGCACGGCATAGGTGGTGAAATATTCGGTGCCTTTGAAGAACTGGCCAGGGCAATGGTCGCGGTATTGGGGATCATCGGCCAAGGGATGGGGATAGGTTAAGGGAATTTCTTGCACCTTCTTCAGGTAGGGTTCACCGGCCGGGATTGTAGTCGTTTTAGGGGAAACATCCCCCTGCACCACTCGATTGGCAATGGGCACGACGGACACGGGCGGTTGGCTGGGAAAAGGCTGCCAATGGGTGAGCACATCGCCGGTTGCTGGATCGCAGTACAGACCCAGCTCCCGGTTAATGCGGTGGCCGTATTCGCCATTTTCGCCAGAGCAGAGGAAAACCTTGGTGGCGTTCATGCCTGCGATCGCAAATATTCTTTCCAAAGGTCCCTCCGGCGACAACCGCCACCAAACCGTCCCTTCCCAACGGTAGTAAAGCTGCTGGCCATGGTACTGGCGATAAAAATCCAGATTATTGACATCACAGGAAACATCCAAAGCAGACATGACTAACGCACCTAACGAAAAAAACCATCCCAAAAACCACCGAAATATGAGAATCCCCTTGCCTATCCACTCAATCCTGACTGGGGATCAATCAGAAAAGGTATATGT
This sequence comes from Leptothoe sp. PORK10 BA2, assembly GCF_034932105.1. Taxonomy (NCBI): domain Bacteria; kingdom Bacillati; phylum Cyanobacteriota; class Cyanophyceae; order Nodosilineales; family Cymatolegaceae; genus Leptothoe; species Leptothoe sp. PORK10 BA2. The sequence goes on from NZ_JAYGIG010000138.1 coordinate 18,001, forward strand.
TGCAACCATTAGAAGGCAATTCTAAAGAAAATAAGTAAATAAACCTATTTGTCATCTTTCCATGGGATTCTTAAATCAAGTTGATAGTTCGACATGTTTCTAACACCTTCGCAACATTGTATGCATCGAGGCTCAGTTTAGATCCATGAGGTCACTGCTAAGGGCTACGTCACGGGGCTTAAGCAGTTGCCAGAGAACTCCTCAGGTTTTGTTAGCGTCCGTTGATGCTAGCAAGTTCAGGACCGGGGCTGTCTGTTTTAAAACGGGCAGCTCCTGGGGTGGGTTAACAAGAAGCGGAAGAAGCGGCGATGCTGTTTCAACCGCTTTTTTTTTCGCTAAGGTTAACTCAACATTAGAAACTAAAGTATGGAACCATCCGCAAAATCCCCGTCCATGTGGCAGCAAAAACCCTGGTGGTGTCAGCCCTGGTCCATCGTTTTAACCGGACTGGCCATCCCCACCGTCAGTTGGGTATGGCTGCATCGCTGGTGGCTTACCACACCGGCCGCCCTGATGATTTTGGCGTGGTGGTACCTGTTTCTGTATCTAGTCCCCAAGAACTACGAAACCAGCCAATCTGACCAATGAAGTATCTACCCCTCGCCGCCCGCATTTGCTTAGCCCTGATCTTTTTAAAGGCGGGCATCACTCACCTCATAGGATTCAATGGCTTTGCCACTATGCTGGGCCAACAGCTCTTCCTCGGTGGTTTATTAGCCGCAGGCACGATCTTTTGCCAGATGGCCGGTAGCCTCTCCCTACTGTTGGGTTACAAAGTCAAAATCGGCGCACTGCTGATAATCATCTTCCTAATTCCGGCAACGCTAATGTTCCACAACTTTCTAGCCGATGGCGAAAAGCTCAATGATTTCCTAAAAAATGTGGGGCTGATAGGTGGCTTGCTAATGGTGATTTACACAGGTGCGGGAGCAGCCAGTTTAGATAAGGGTAGGTTTAGATAAGAGTAGTTAGATCAGGGAGGTTATAGGACTACAAGCCTACTTCAATCGCTCTGTTAGGCCCCGCCACCTGGGCATTTTCCAACTGCTGCTCCAGCTCCTCGACCGTTGGCAATGTGCCCTGTAAATCCGCCGGTAGCTGCCGTCCTAAACGATGGGTGGCCACACCAATGGGTTTATTCACATCCCGTAGAGAATACTCCGCCACGGTGGCATCGTTGGATTTGCACAAAATCATGCCAATGGTGGGCTGATCATCGGGGTGACGCAGCAGATCGTCCACCGCAGAGACAAAGAAATTCATCTTGCCGGAGAATTCCGGTTCAAACTCCCCTAGCTTTAGATCGATCACCACAAAGCAGCGCAGCTTGAGGTGATAAAACAGCAGATCCAGGGTGTAGTCCTTAGTCCCCACCTGGATGGGGTACTGGCTGCCCACAAAGGCAAAGCCCACCCCAAGCTCTAGCAGAAAGTCACGGATGTGGTTGAGTAAAGACGTTTCTAGGTCTCGATCCTGGGCATCGGCCGCCAGGGTCAGAAAATCAAAATTATAGGGATCTTTAATCAGGTTTTGGGCCAGATCTGACTGAGCAGGCGGCAGGGTGCGTTCAAAGTTAGTAATGGCGGCGCTGGGCCCCGGCTGATGGTGTACCCCCTGCTCAATTTGCAGCAGTAGCACATTCCGACTCCAGCCGTTTGCAATCGTTTGGCGGGCATACCATAGTCGCTCTTCTGGATCCTTGAGCACGTCTAACAGCCGGACATTGTGTCCCCAGGGAATTTGGGAAAAGACCTGCTGTACCAATGCCCCATCGGGATTAGCATCGGCAAAGGCCCGCATATATTTCAGGTTGCGGGCCGAGAAGCCGGTCATTTCAGGAAAGTCCCGCTTCAGGTCCTTGGCTAGCCGATCGATCACCTTCGTGCCCCAACCTTCCTGCTGCTGCCGAGCTAAAATTTCCCGGCCAATTTGCCAGTAGAGCAGGATCAGCTCTTGATTCACCGCTAAGGCTGCTTTTACCTGGGCCGAGCGAATGCGATCCTTGAGGGATTGCAAAAACTGACGATAGTTATCGGGGGTCAGGGAATTGGCCATGGCTAGAAAAAAACTGCAAGCGCCTAAGGGGAGAAAGCTAGCCCAACTATACTCGGCCCACAACCCACCCCCTAGACCTTGCGGCGAAAGAATGCATGGAACGGCGCAGCCTTATCTTATCTGGCTTCATCGTAGCTATACTGTTATATTTCTCAATAATTCAAAATAATTACCACAATAACTTGCAAAAGAAAATGGCTGCCCAAAACCTCAAAGAGTCTAGGCAGCCAAGGCAATCATCACTATTCAGCACCTTGACTTCTACAGCAGAAATCTTAGATGCCTTCACATTTATTAATATAGGCGAATAAAAGTACAAAATATCAATTTTCTGGTGGATACCGAAAAATATTGGTTTCATTTTTGGCGCTCAACATCAGGGCAAGAAGGCATCCCTGATGGAAGCGCCTCAATAATCGGAGAACTAATGGGAGCCCTTTAGTTTAGGGTGGGTGGGGTAACGTGCCCCAGGGTTGCAGTCTGGGGGGCAAGGTTGGTATGGACCATGGGTGTGGATAAACAGAGAGTAGCGGTCATTGGTGGTGGGGCAGCCGGTTTTTTTGGTGCGATCGCAGCCGCCACACCTCAAACCAGCGTCACCCTCTACGAAGCCGGTCCCGAATGTCTAGCCAAGGTGCGCATCTCCGGCGGCGGTCGTTGCAATGTCACCCACCACTGTTTTGATCCGGCCCAGCTAGTGCAAAACTATCCGCGTGGTGGCAAAGCCTTGCGGGGGGCATTTTCCCGGTTTCAACCCCAAGACACCATCACCTGGTATCAGCAGCACGGGGTGAAGCTAAAAACCGAAGCCGATGGGCGAATGTTTCCCGTCACCGATGATTCCACCACCATTGTGGACTGCCTGATGCAAGCCGCCTCGCAGGCAGGGGTGATCATCAAAACGCGGATGCCCGTCAGACAGGTAACTAAAACCCCTGGGGGATTCTCCCTGGGGCTAACGGAGGGGGAGGTGGGGTGCGATCGCATCCTCCTCGCCACCGGCAGCAGCCCCCAGGGTTATCGCATCGCCCAAAGCCTCGGCCACACCATCGAACCACCGGTACCGTCCTTATTTACCTTCACCATCAAAGACACCGCCCTCAGACAGCGCAGCGGCCTATCCATGAACCCGGTGGAGGTCAAACTAAAACTGGTCGGGCAAAAGCAGCCCTTGATCCAAACTGGCCCGGTCCTGATTACCCACTGGGGGCTGAGCGGACCCGCGATCCTCAAGCTATCCGCCTGGGGTGCCCGGGGTCTCCATGACCAGGGTTACCAAGGAACCGTATTGATTAATTGGTTACCCCAGCTGAGTCAGGATGAGGTCCGAGCCCAGTTGCAACAGGCCAAGGGGGAGGGAGGCAAAAGAGCCATTGCCAACCACAATCCCACCCCTGCCCCAAAACGTCTGTGGACCTACTTTGTAGAACGGGCCCACATTGACTTGCAAGCCCAGTGGGCCACCCTCTCCAACAAAGCCATCAACACACTCACCCAAGAACTGTGCCAAGGAGAATATTCCATTCAAGGCAAGGGCGTTTTCAAGGATGAATTTGTCACCTGTGGTGGTGTTCGGTTGAAAGAGGTTGATTTCAAAACCATGGAAAGCCGCCTCTGCCCAGGTCTCTTCTGCGCTGGAGAGATTCTCGACATCGACGGCATTACCGGCGGATTTAATTTTCAGAGTGCCTGGACAACAGGTTGGTTAGCAGGGCAGGAGATTAAATCTGGCCTTCCCAAGTCAGCGTCTGTTCCGCCACATTACTCCCAAAGGAGCGAATAATCTTGAGTTCAACCTGGGCTTGGGTGCCACCACTCAGAAACTGGGAAGGAATCGGCAGGCGTCCTAGGGACAAGGTAAATCGATTGTGATCCTGCACAATTAGATCCTCTGGCACGGGCCCCTCAAATTCCAAGTTGTAGCGACGACGGCGACCGTCATCGCCCGAGGTGCTGTAGCGCACCTCAAACCGGGTATCGAGCACCTCCGATCGCTGGGCCAAATCCACTACATTTATTTCAAAGGTGCGGCTGCGGCCATCCACTTGGCCCACCGCCAGCTGAGTCACTTCTGCCACTGGCACAATGCCATCGACTCGATAGGTGGTCAACGTCTCTTGTTCTAACGTCTCCCCCAACAGCCAATAGGCGTCAGGAAAGTCGATGGCCACCTCCCCGCTGGGCTGTAGCTCCAGACCCATTGACTCGGTAAATGTTTGGGCCGCCTGGGGAGCCTGCCAATCGAGGGTAAATTGCCGCTCAATGTGGCCGGTATAGAACTGATAGCTGTTGGCAATGGTGGAACCGGCAGCTAGTAAATTGCTAGCCCCGCTGCGAGTTTCCCATAGGTTCCGGGACAAGGTAATCGTTTGGTTGGCCAAGCCTGAAACTGCTAGGGACTGGCTCGGTGTTTCTGAGGGCAAGGGCTCTAGCTGATTGATTAAGACCAGCTGACCTAGGCTGCCCTCTCCGCCATTGCTGCCATTCCGACCGTCGGACCCGTCATGGCCATCGTCACACTCGTACTCTTCTCGCCGACAAAGGCCATCCTGGCACACATCTACAGTCCAATGGTGATCCTGGCACTCACATCCGTCTGTGCCATCCCCACCACGACCGCCCCAACCGGCGCGACCGGCCGTCGCCGTAACTAAAATCTGTCGTAGGTCGCTGGGGTTAGTGTACTGGACCGTCAGGGTTCCGCCATGGCCACCGCGCCCTCCAGCCCCGCCGTCACCCCCGTCACCCCCGTCTGCCGCTTGTAAATCACGGCGTTCGTTCCGGGGCTGCTGCCGACAGCGCACCCATTCAGCGTCTTCCCCATGGCTGCCATCCTCGCCATCGGTGCCAGACAGGTCCAGCAGAATGGATTCCCCCGTGGCTCGCACAGTTTGGCTGACACCATCCCGGCCAGGGCGACCATCCCGACCAGGGCGACCATCCCGACCATCCTGGCCGTACTGAAAACTGGCCATCGCGGCAGAACCACAGACATCCATGGCGGCTAACGAGACCCAACTCGTGAGGGTGAGGGTGCCAGCGGTCAGGGCGCTAATGCTCAAACGAACCAGATAACGAGACCCATGGGGAAAACCAGAAAACACAGTCATAGGAACAGTACAAAAATCAAACAAGGAACCGACATGGCGACGGGCCAAGAAACCGACATGGCGACGGGCCAAGAAACCGACATGGCGACGGGCCAAGGAACCGACATGGCGACGAGCCAAGAAACCGACATGGACTCAGGCCCCAGGAGAAACCTCAAGTCCTGCCCTAGGGATTCCAGGCACAGCACCCATATTTACTTAGATCAAACCATGGGGACATCGCCCGGATGGGACAATGGGACACAGTTTTTTTTGGCTCCCCATGGATGATCTGGCGCAATGTGTAGGTCGAGTTGATAGGCTATAGGTTGCTTGCCCATCCCATTGGCTGGGTCATGCAAAGGTTGCAGGGATATTCGTTCTGCTGACCAAGGTGAAAGATTTTATCCATCGGTTTCCATGTTATCCACCCTCGACGATCTAAAACAACGCCTCCAAACAGCCCTCGTGCATGCGTTTGGCCCCGATTTGGCAGGTACAGACCCGGTGCTGGTGCCGACGAATAATCCCCAGTTTGGTGACTATCAGGCGAATGTGGCCATGTCTCTGGCAAAGCGGTTGAAGGATAAGCCTCGTGCGATCGCAACCAAAATCGTCGAGCACCTCACCATTGATGACCTGTGCGAACCACCCCAAATCGCCGGGCCTGGTTTTATCAACCTCAAGTTCAAAACCGAGTATCTGCAAGGGCAACTCAAGGCCGTTTACCTGGACCCGCGCCTAGGGGTGCCCATGGCTAACCCGGTGCAGCGCACCATCGTTGACTTCTCCAGTCCCAACATCGCCAAAGAAATGCACGTGGGCCATCTGCGCTCCACCATCATCGGCGAATGCATCGCCCGCACCTTAGAATTCCTCGGCCATGACGTGTTGCGCCTCAACCATGTGGGCGACTGGGGCACCCAGTTTGGCATGCTGATCACCCATCTGCGGGATGTCTGCCCAGAGGCCATTACCGAGTCCTCGGCCATAGACATCGGCGACCTAGTGGAGTTTTATAAACAAGCCAAAAAGCGCTTTGACGAAGACGAAGACTTCAAAACTATCTCTCGTGAGGCTGTAGTTGACCTCCAGTCCGGCGAAAAGACAGCCCGGAAGGCATGGCAGCTGCTATGTGAACAGTCCCGAAAAGAGTTTCAAAAGATCTACGACCGCCTAGACATCACCATTCAAGAGCGAGGAGAATCTTTTTACAATCCCTTCCTGGACGATGTCGCCAAAGATCTCACAGCCCTCGGTTTATTAGAAGAGAATCAAGGGGCTCAGGTTGTTTTTCTAGAAGGCTTTACCAACAAGGACGGCAACCCCCAACCCCTGATTGTGCAAAAATCTGACGGAGGGTTTAACTACGCTGCAACAGATCTCGCCGCCATCCGTCAGCGCACCATTGACGAAAAAGCCCAGCGGGTGATTTACATTACCGATGCGGGACAAGCCAACCACTTTGCCCAGGTCTTTCAAGTAGCCAAGCGAGCCCATTGGATACCCGAGGGGGTGGAACTGGTGCATATTCCCTTTGGCCTAGTCAAAGGAGAAGACGGCAAAAAGCTCAAAACCCGCTCGGGCGAAACCATCAAGCTGAAAGCGCTCCTAGACGAAGCCGTTACTCGCTCAGAACAGGATCTACAACAGCGCATTAAGGACGAAAACCGCCAAGAGTCCGAGGACTTTATCCGAGAGGTTTCCACCGCTGTAGGTTTGGGGGCGGTCAAATATGCCGACCTCAGCCAAAATCGCACCAGCGACTACATCTTTAGTTTCGACAAAATGCTGGCCCTCCAAGGCAATACTGCCCCCTACATGCTCTATGCCTATGTGCGGGTGCAGGGCATCAGCCGCAAGGGCGACATTGACTTTACCCAGCTGGGGGATGCTCCCATGGTGCTAGAGGATGACACGGAGTTAGCCCTGGCCAAACACCTGCTCGCCCTCGACACCATCTTGCTGGAAGTGGAGCGGGATCTCTTTCCCAATCGCCTCTGTCAGTACCTGTTTGAACTTAGCCAAAAGTTCAACCAGTTCTACGATCGCTGCTCGGTTCTACAGGCAGAGGAACCCCAGCGCACCTCCCGACTGATGCTATGTGACCTCACTGCCCGCACCCTCAAATTGGGTCTAACACTGCTCGGGATTCAAGTCCTAGAGCGGATGTAAGTCCCCTAACACCCCATTCAGCCGGCCATCAAGCCGGGTGGCCGGTCGCCTACGGAAGCACGCCCGGCGGTGAGCTAGTCGTCACCATGCAGCGCATACAGGCTACATCACAGGGTATCAATGGATTTCAGCATACAGCTATCCAACGGTGCTGAAATCCCTCTTGGGCGATGTAGTCTATAACAGAAAACTCTGCCCTCAGGAGAAGCTCACCATGAAGCATACGATTACAGTCCCTAGTCTCATCTTGGCCTCAGTCATCGCCATGGCCCTACCCACCACCGCGCAACCGATGGAAAAGCAAAGCTCAGGCACCGGTACCGCCTGTACTGCGGCGACGCCAAAAGAACAGATTGCCCTGAATGCAGCTAAAAATGAAGCTCGGCAAATGGCAGAAGTGACCAACGGGGGATTAAATTTTTACCGCGCTGAACGTGCCATGCATGGCGCGGTGGTCGAATCACCGTGCGAGATGATCGGTCCCAATTCTTGGCGTTTTACCATTCGAGGGGGCGAACCCAGTGCCGTGGCTTTGGAAGAGGAATACACGATCCTCAGCGTGGTGACTGTGACAGGTCTAGGTCGCGATCGCAACGTCACCATCGACTACAACGGCCCCATCGAAGAATACACTCCATAACTGATATCAGGTGATATCAGGCATTCATATCAAGGTAAAGCTAATATTCAAACTAAAGTAGCTTCAATAACCCTGCATCCATCCGGAGCAGGGTTTTAGCCACCCGTGAATTGGCATCAATTAGCTCAAAGTCTTCAAACTCAAACCCTGGAGCAACGGAGCAGCCCACCAGCACCCGATCCTTCAAGGGAACAGCCGCCTGCCAATATCCAGCAGGAATCACATGACAGAAGTTCATGGACTGCCCTGAGAGTTCAATGGACTCAAGGGTAGAAGAACGGCCATCCCACTGATAAAGATAAAGCCCTTCCCCCTGGTATAAATTCCACACTTCATCATGACTCACCCGATGAAAGCGGCTCACCTCATGGGGATCCAACGAAAAATAAATGTGGGTGAGGGCAGTTCTTGTTTTGTTGTCAGTCGCAACTGTTTTTCCAGAGCGATACACTTCAAGATAACGGCCACCCTCGGGATGTTCTAGGAGATCGGTATATTTCATATCATCAGAATCCCTCCAGCACGATCTTGCCACGAGTAGAGCCGCTTTCAATCAGGCTATGCACCTTGCGCAGGGTGGCAGCATCAATCTTGCCCGCCACTGCCGTAGCGGTGGAACGGATCTTCCCCTCATCCACCAGCTTGGCCACTTCGCTCAACAGGTGACCCTGTTCCGCCATATCCGGCGTCCCAAATAGGGAGCGAGCAAACATAAATTCCCAATGTAACGATACGGTTTTCTGCTTGAACGGCATAATGTTCAAATCTTCTGGGTCATCAATCAGACCAAAACGACCCTGGGGCGCGATGAGTGCGACGATATCCGCCAGATGCTGGGCGGTCTGAGTTGTTGAGAACACAAAACCGGGAGCACCCAGGCCTAAAGCTTCAACCTGCGGGGCTAAGGGCTGTCGGTGATCGAGCACGTGGTGGGCTCCGCACTCGCGCACCCAAGCCTGGGTTTCGGGACGAGAGGCGGTGGCAATCACCGTCAGGTCCGTCATGGCCCGCAGCAGTTGAATGGTAATAGAACCAACGCCGCCTGCGCCGCCAATCACCAGAATGGTCTTGCCGCCCTGGGGGGTTGGACGCTGGACATCGAGCCGATCAAATAGCATTTCCCATGCGGTGATCGCCGTCAGGGGCAGCGCGGCGGCTTCGGCATGACTCACACTGGCCGGTTTGGGGCCAACGATGCGTTCATCCACCAAGTGATATTCACTGTTGGTGCCGGGTCGGATAAAGGAGCCAGCATAAAACACCGCATCCTCAGGTTTGAAACCCTGCACCTCTGACCCAACGGCTTCCACAATACCGGAGGCATCGAATCCCAAGATGCCCCATTCACCCTCTGCGGGCGGCTTACGCAAGCGCAATTTTGTATCTACGGGATTAACCGAAACGGCGATAATCTTGACGAGCAGATCGCGACCTTCAGCTTTGGGTGTCTCCAGGGTAATATCCAGTAGGGCATCTTCTCGGTCAATCGGTCCAGGGGATTTATAGGCTACGGCCTTCATCGTTGATCTCCAATTTTAGTTAAGTGCCATTGCAGGCAGTTTAAAGTCTTGTCACTTCGTTCAATGTGTTATTCCTATGGGTTTGTCACAGCTCATCGATCTCACAGTTCTCGTAGAACAGAAATACGGCGGGATTGTCGTTGTCCTGATGTCGGTCATGTTGGAGCCAACCTGCTTTCTTCAACGTTGGCTCAATCAGCCTGAATAAGTGAGCTTTGACCCGATCGATCTGCCAACATTAGCCTCATTTCTCGCTACGATAGTCAATTGTTCAACCATCTCACGACACCTTGTTGTTGTAAAGATATAGTGAGAATGAGCTATACATAAGCATATCGTAAGTACACACTTTCTTGATACCTAGTATCCATTCGTATACTAAAGGAGTCCCTTGATGCCCCCAACTTGATATGACTATCACGAAGGGTGTCCTGTCGCAGCGGCTTTAGAAGTCATTGGCGACCAGTGAAAAGGCGTGAGCCTTTACCATTTGTTATCAGAGACCATCCGGTTGAATACACTGCGCCGCTTGATGCCAGAAATCACCCAGAGAATGCCCACAAAACAGCTGTCCCAAATTTTCTCCCATGGTGCCGATAGTTGAAGCATGAAATCATCCTTTCCATCAATCACACCAAATCGTCTGAACCCATGGCTAGCGGTAAACTATTCGCTGGTGTTTCCAGGTTTGGGACAGCTATACAGTGCTTTCTGGGCAAAGGGAATTAGCCTGGTACTGGTAGCAGTGGTCATGATCGGCTATGCCACCTGGTCTATTTTTGGGGCCAATGGCCAAACCATGAGAGGATTTTGGACCATAGGAGGCTTCCTCCTAGTGTATAGCTTTAGTATTTTGGATGCCTATCGCGGCACCCAGCCGGGATACAGCACCCGGATTTCAGTACCCCAGGGAACAAACGACCCTTGGTATGCCGTTTTTTTATCCCAGCTGCTGCCTGGATTGGGACATTTATATCTACAGCAAGCGTTGGCTGGAGGAATATTTCTGTTGACGGGGATTCTAACCGCTTGGCTAGCGAATTCTATGCCCCAGTTGGTCCCCATGCCACCATTGATTTGGGTGTTGAGTTGTTACCATGTGTACGTCAGTTTTCCCCATCGAACAGGGTATAAATCGGGTGCGATCGCACTTCTGATTATGGGTATGTTAATCGTGCGGCTGTCCTTGGGGTTAACACCGGGTTGGGTTCGGCAGGCGGTTGAGCAATGTATTGTCCCAAGTGAGTCGATGGCCCCCACACTACAAGTCAACGACCGTCTCTTTGTCCGACGTAAGCACACCTATCGCCCTCAGGTTGGCGACATTATTGTATTTACCCCACCCGATCAAGCCCTCAACGATCTACCTGAGGAGGATCTACCTGAAAATGTCGATGATCTGTTATACGTAAAGCGCGTGATTGGGTTGCCAGGTCAACAGATAGCGATTAAGGCAGGTCGTGTTTATGTCGGCGATCTCGCTCTTACCGAATCTTATATTCAAGCAACACCTGCCTATGAATGGGGTCCCGAAACAGTGCCTGCCGACAGTTATTTTGTGTTGGGTGATAATCGTAACAACAGTGGTGATTCCCATGTTTGGGGCTATGTGCCTGAAGCTAACATTTTAGGGGCAGCTTACAAAATCTACTGGCCACCCGATCGGGTTCAACCCCTGGCAAAGGACTAATTAGTGACTAACAGACCAGGATATTCGATTCATCGGGTGCTGCCTAGGGTGCTTGCCCATAACCTGACTGTAGCTGTGGGGTATCATTATTGAGCTATCTTCATCATAGGCTCATTGCGCTTAACAGATAGAACTCCAATTTATATAGGACTCCAATTTATAGGGACTGTCACACTAATGTATGTATAGGTAATTTAAACATCTAGGATATCCACTAATATGCGAATTCTGTTATTTTTTTATTCTGTCATCATCCTAGTACTAACACTTTGGCCCTTCAAATTTTCCGTACCTTGTAGTACCTGCATGAACGGTGCCACCTTAAACTCTAATAACAGTAGCCTTGAGTTTCAACGTCCCGGCATCGTTACAAGTGTCACACCACCCCAGGGCTTATCCCAACAGCTGAATGCGGGCAAAGGGTTAACCATCGAAGCCTGGCTAGATGCCGTTCCAGGAAATCAGTTTGGCCCAGCTCGCATTATCTCCTACTCCCCGGACCCATTTCATCGAAACTTTGTCTTAGGTCAGCACAAAAATGATTTAGTCTTTCGCCTACGAACGTCTGAAACTGATCTTACTGCTGCTCCACAAGAAATTGTTGTTCCTGATGTTTTCACCTCGAAAAAACGTCTGCATGTTGTTGTTAGTTATGATTTTTTCAATTGCCAGATTTACATTAATGGTCAACTAAAAAAACAATCTGGAGAAATTACCGGTGATTTTTCTAACTGGGATACCAGTTACCCGTTGTTATTAGGCAATGAACGAACAGGCGACCGCCCATGGCTCGGGCGTATTGAGCAGCTGGCGTTTTACCAAGGACCGATGTCAGCAACGGAAGTCGTTGAACGCTATAGGGCACCCGTGGCAGCAACAGAGAGACCAGATGCCGTTACAGCTTTTGAGTTTTCCGATAGGGCAGATGGGCTCATTCTCGACCAAGGAATGATGCAACCCATTGTTCCACTGGAACTGCCATCAGTTTACACAAACGCAGACAGCCCTCATTTTCTGTCGCCCAAGCAACGACACATACAAGATTTTATTACTAACTTCATCCTGTTTCTCCCCCTTGGACTGCTATGGTTCTCGGTCCTGTTTAATTCCAGCAGCTCAGCCGCTAAAGCTCTGGCAACCGCCGGGATAATCGTGTTGAGTTATGCCTTAACGACTGAGTTCCTGCAGCATTATGTAGATGGCAGAAGCTCTGCCTTTTTTGACCTGGCCAGCTGTCTTGTCGGTGGTGTGGTCGGCAGCTTTATCGGTTGGCGTAGCAGGTTCTTTAATCGGGGCAGCTTGAGCCCTCTATAGCAACCGCCCCATAGCCCCCATCTACCCGTTGAATCGGGCATCCAACCAATTGACCGTCAAGTTCCGATTTCTGGAGCCCAATGGCATGTGAACAATGTGCCACAAGTACTCGCACATTGGCCACATCACTGGGGTGGCATCCACGGACCCTGGCTCACCAGACGAACATCAGTGCCTGTGATATTGGTGTGGTAGACCAATAGGGTTTGCTGTATCGCCGTGCCGGGAATTGTCTGATCGACTAGGATTTGCACTGCCCACCCTGGACGAATATCCATGCCGCAACTGGGGACACCTTCGCGGGTATTCAAACAGCGATCAAAGAAGCGAGCATCTGCCCAGAACAGGCGCAGACCGGAGGTGGGAATTCCGGTATCTTCTGCGACCTGGGCAAGAATTCGACGTTGGGCAGCTTCTGATAGACTTTGCAACCCGTCGAGTGTCCAGTCCCCAGCCCCAGCTCCCTGCCGGATGTAGTAAACCAGGCGGAGCGGCTCGGAACTTACCCCTCCGGCAACAACTACTCGCCATCCAGAGGCAGTCACATTGGGGCAGGCGCCCCGCATCGGCTGGGAGGGACCACCACCACCGCCACATTCGTTCCAAGCAACAGGTTGAATCGATTCAACCTGGACACCGATATTGGCTGGTGCGTCTGGAGCCGTTGCGAGGATCAGTTCAGGAGTGTTGAACCGTTCCTGGGCATCCTGCATCACTGCATTCGCGAGAGCTGCTGGAAGGGTGCCCAGGGTGCCCTCATCGTTTTCATCAAACCAGGTGTTTGTAGGGATGGGGGAGCCGATCCCCCGCAAGCGAACAATGTGATCACGACCATTGGCCATCGCTAAGATCCGCCACCCCAAATAGATCGGTGGAATTGGGCAGAATTCGCCGTCTGGACAGGCTGTGGCTGGGAGTACGGTTTCTTCTGGTGCGGCCAGGATTTGCAAATTGCCTGGGGAAACCTGGAGGGTTGTGGCAATGTGCGATCGCATATCTTCTGACACATCTTCCAGGGGCGAGGCAACAGCCCCCGATCGCCGATCGACGTAGTAGGTACGCATCACGGTTTGATTAATGGTCGGAAACTCAGCCATGATAATGACCCGCCACCCCCTACGAGGAGTGGTTTCACAGGAACGGTAGGAGAAGCGCCCCTGGGGTAAATCGGGGTTACAATCCTCCCAGGTAGCAAGTTTAACGTGAGCAATACGAATGTTATCGATGCGGTTTTGATAGTCTCGCTGAAAGGTGCGTCGCACAGTATTTGCCACGGAACGCGGTAATCCCATGCGCTCAAAGGCAACGGTTGACTCAGAGGACGCGATCGCTGGGCGTCCGATAACGGGAAATGAGGACAAGGGCAGAAAATGGGCAAGGCTAGTGCTTGCGATCGCAACCCATAACCCAATTGCCCCATAGACGAATCGTTGAACCTGCATCACCACACATCCTTCGATAAACTATTGGCCAGAGAATACAACTAAACCCATTGCTACCGTAAATAGAAATGGTTGTTAAATGGTTATGGTTACTAAAACTGCAACCCAGCATAACAACACTCCATATCTCATTTACCTTAGAAATAATGGGAGACAACTAACCAGGCAGCGGCCAACCGACTGTGATTTCAGAAACCGCACGGCCCGCAGATCCGGTTGAACCGATTGTTATTCCACCTTGTAACGCCGTTTGTGAAACGCAATGTAATCAGCAAGTTGTGGAAGCGGAATGTAGCCGTGCGATTCCGGATCATCGGGCAAGTCATCTACAGTTACACGCTGGATATCACTCATACAGGACCGCTCCCCAATGCCAGTTTCGAGAATCGTGTATGCAGTGTCAACCGATTGATTCTCAAGAACAAAATCTGCATCCGGGAACCCAATAATTACACCGAGTTGAGGAGGGTCATCAGAAGAATTTGTTGGCATGAACCACAGAGCAGAAACATCGAGCGAGATCTCTCCGTCCGTATGTTGGAAGACAAAACCCATCGCAGGTTTTAGAGCGAGGAATTGCCAACCGACTAAAGTTGGTGCGGCGTCTACAAGTTTATCAGCAGATGAAAAGGCGTCGGCGTTGCCTTCGGCAGTGATGATCAGTTCGTGAGGAACGGCATTGGTGGACAGCAGAAAATACAGTCGATCATCAAAGCAGTGGAGCTGCGAAAGTAGTTCGTCTTGCAGATCGTTTGGGACGTCGTCTTTGGGGAGTCGTTCAGCGAAACCGCGAAACCAAGTCCAAAATGCAGTTGGTGGCAGTTTCATTGCGGGTTTTGTCAGATAGGTTACTGGTCAGCGGTTGCTAAAAACTTTATGGCATCGCAAGTGGCTACAGTCAATGGGCTGAACCAGGGTTGTTATACCGCTTCAATCGCTCAATTAGCATAGTTTACTGAACCCATGCTCTTATAAATTTGGTTTGATGCAAAAACTTAAAAGTTAAAATTACCGTCTAGATGCTTCCAAACACTCGATATGTATAAATTTGCGCCAGCTTCCAGGCATGAACCTATCGTATTTGGCTCTGCCAGACCGGAATACAGCAACAATCAAGTTAACGAGTGGATTAGATTTATGCAAACCCAAAATATTCAGCGCGTCTGCTGTTTGCTGCCTAAATCCCAACTCAGACACTACTCTGATTTGCTCGATGTTTATCAACAGACCTTTGGCATAGACCAAGTATGTTGGTCACCAATCCAGGATTTTCACTTTGCCACGCATCAAACCCTTATCCACCAAATTTTACCGTTCCTAGCATGCGCTGATCGGTTGCAGGAGAAGGCCGTTGTTCATTGCTCTGCGGGCATTGGACGCACAGGACACGTTTTAGCAGCTTGGCTTGTGGCTGGGCGCGGTCTTACCCACAAAGCTGCAATTTCTGCCGTTCAGAAATCTGGCAGAAATCCTTATGAATCGGTCATTGCTGCCCCCTTTCAAGGACGCAACCCCT
Organism: Leptothoe sp. PORK10 BA2; assembly: GCF_034932105.1. NCBI lineage: Bacteria > Bacillati > Cyanobacteriota > Cyanophyceae > Nodosilineales > Cymatolegaceae > Leptothoe > Leptothoe sp. PORK10 BA2. Next base: position 33,442 of record NZ_JAYGIG010000138.1, read on the forward strand.
GGAAAGTTCTTAAAGAGCTAAATACTTTGCTGGATGAATGTAATCGATTGAGAGGCGAGTGGTCTAACCCTAAACTCTAACAGATAAGTTTGATGCTCCTCCCACAAACCAAAATACACATGGCATAACGACCGAGTTGAGCAGTGGCTAGACAAATAAGCCGCTTAACCATGTGCTCCGACCATTGACTCGGGAGTATCCGGAACGTCTATCAAGAGGTTGCATAGATTGGGGAGGAATCAGGGAAGCTATTGCCCGACTTTAATTTTCCAACAGGTCTATTGGTGCCATCTGGCTGTTTGTACACCACTACAATCCATCCTTACATTGCTAGGGTTATCAACTCTTTTTGCACTTGAGTGTAAAATGGTCGTCTCATCTAGGAGGAACAACTTTTAAGATATGATCACCCCTTGGGATAAAAATTTCTATCGAATGAGCATGTTTGCTGGCGCTACGATCCTGCTCTTAAAAGCCTGTAGTCCTCCAGCGAATACGGCAAAGGAGGTCTGTGAAGATTTTCTAGAGAAATGGGAAGCGAAACCAGCCGAGTTAGAGTTTACTCACTGCAAGAGGGTTGAGAATCCTCAATTTGACCGCTTGGAATCTTCCTATGTTGTGGCTGGTGCTGATGCGGCAAGTGTAGAGCAATTTTTGCAAAGAGAATTTAATCTAGCGCCCCTAAGATTTGTCTGTTGTGTCTGGGAATCTACCACTGGTGACGCCAATCGTCCTAGCCACGCCAGCTATACGGATGAAGAGGGGTATTACTTTCATATCTCCATGGGGTCTGAGGAAACGCTGCTGCGCGATCGCAAAGACTGGCCCAATATTTCTCAATTTCACGTTCGCGTTACCAAGCATTTAGGATCACCCTGATCGGAGGTTATAGGGTAAGGTTCTCCTTTGTTCAGGATAACCCCTGGTATTTGGAGATTTTTTTAATCAGCGTAAGATTTCTTTCTTTGCCTCAGTGATCGCTCTACTCAAGATGATGGTGGGCTTTGTCACAATTGAAACAAGCTTCACTCTTTCGCATGAATAAAGCCAGCTAACGCCTTGCTCACCGGAAAATTACTCACTGCGATCGCAATTTTCCCGAGTGCAGCAAATTTATGGGGAGACGGGGATTAAACGAGGAGACGAGGAGACGACTATGCATTGGGAGACAGACCAGATGTCTAATAACATATCGTACGCTCCTCACTCCAAATCAGGCCCATGTTCTTAGAAAAGC